>NZ_OY762947.1:0-272500 GCF_963666695.1 uncultured Desulfobacter sp. | reverse complement strand
GACTCCTCTGCCGTATCAAGAAGTTCCCTGGCATGGGCAAGCGTGGCATCGGTGATCCGGCTGCCGCCAATCATCCGGGCCAGCTCCTTTACCCGTTCCTCCTGACAGATTAAGGGGGTGATTCGGGTGGCTGTTCTGCCGCCTGACACCTGTTTGGTTATCCTGAACTGATGGTTGCCGTACCTGGCAATCTGGGCCAAGTGGGTAATGCAGATCACCTGTTGAACCCGGCCCAGTTCTTTAAGTTTAAGCCCCACCTTGTCGGATGTCGCACCACCAATACCGGCATCCACCTCATCAAAAATCAAAGTCTCAAAGGACTGGTCCCGGCAGAGCACAGCCTTAAGCGCCAGAACAATACGGGACAGTTCTCCGCCCGAGGCTATTTTGGCCAAAGGTTTTGGGGCTTCCCCTGGATTTGGGGTGAGCAAAAACCGCACCCGGTCCATGCCGGTGGCAGATATTTTTTCATTATCCGTGGTTACAAGCTCGTCAGGGTCAACACCTGGGTCCGTGGAAAAATCCACCTCAAAACTGGCCCGGCCCATTTCAAGGGCGCCGAGTTCTGCCTTTGCCAGCCTGGCCAGGGCCAGCCCTTCTTTCTGCCGTCGCATGGACAGGGCCTTGGCCTTTTGGCGAATCCGGACCACCAAACCCTTTTGTTTTTGTTCCAGATGTTCGATACGTCCCTCAATCCCCTGGATGTCTGTCAGATTTTCCGCCATATTCCGGTATTGCTCAAATATAGAGTCAAGACTGCCTCCGTATTTGCGCTTAAGTTTGGCGATCTGATCCAGGCGCTGGTCCACCTGGTCCAGGGACTGGGGGTCCAAATCAATACCTGCGGCAAACGATCTGAACTCGGACACCAGGTCCTGAAGTTCATAGGATATTTCGTCCAGGCGCCGGGCCAGGGCATCCAGTTTTTCATCGGTCTCGCAGAACCGTCCAACCCGGACAGACATACCTGAAATCTGATCCAGCACCGAGCCTTCCCGGTCATATAAATCATGTACTGCGCTGTTTACTGCTTCAAAAATCTGCGCGGCATTCTGCAGTTGGTCGCGTTTTTGAATCAGTTCTTCATCCTCATTGGGCTGGATATTGGCGGTTTCAATCTCATCCACCTGAAATTGGAGCAGTGCCAATTCTTTTTCGGCCTTTTCCTTTCCGGCCTTTAAATCAGCTATCTCTTTTTTCAAAGGAACAATCTGCCGGTACAACCCGGCCACATCTTTTCTCAGGTCAAGGGTCTGGGCAAATTCGTCCAGGATATCCAGGTGCTGATCTTCCTTGAGAAGCCCCTGGTGGGCATGCTGACTGGATACACCGGCGATGTTTTCCGTCACCTGTTTTAAAAAATCCAGAGTGGTTTGGCGGGCGTTGACATAAATTTTACTTTTTCCTTCGGCAGATACCACCCGCCTGATGATCAGACCTTCTTCAATATCCATATTCTGGTCTACCATGAGCCGGGCAGCATGGGAATCAGGAGCAATATCAAACACGGCTTCCAGTTCGGCATTATCCTTTCCGGTGCGTACCAGATCCGCTGATGCCCGGGACCCCAGAAGCAAATTTACAGCCTGGATAATAATTGATTTTCCCGCCCCGGTTTCCCCTGTCAACACAGAAAGACCGGCACCGAATTCAATGCGCAAATCCTCAATAATCGCAAAGTTTTTTATGGCCAAAGCGTGCAGCATAAAATCTCCTTGCCCAAGAAAACCCCATGTGCAACCAGACAGCAGCCATGGCAGCCACAAGCCTGGGTATCCACAGCCAGAATGCCGGCAGACCCAAGGGGAGAAATAAGGACGGATCCTCAATCATGGCATGATTGACCCCGATAGATAGTTGAAGCCGGGTTAAGGCTTTCGGGTCATGGGTACTATTTTTTGTCTCTTCAACGATAACGGCAGCTCCGTAAGCCAGACCAAAAACCGCTGCGGTCATCCAGAGCAGCGCACAGGATTTATCCAACCCCAAAAATCTTAAAACAGGGGCTGTAATCCGTGTCACAACCTCGATAAGATGAAAGGTTCTTGCCAGCTCCATGACCACCATCAACGACATGATAATACACAGAATCTTTAAGCACAGCCAGGCCGTACCCGTGGCCCAGTCAACCAGCATGACGAAAAGCGGACCTGGTGCCGCCTGCAAAACCGGCACACCCGCCGATCCGGCACTGCCGGGGTCCACCCCCATAATTTTCCCGCAGATCATGGTGACAATAAAGGACATGACCAAACGGAAAACAACCGCCGTTGAAAACCGAAACCCGGAGTTGGCCTGGACCAGACTTTCCTGGATCAGGTTATGGGAGATCAGCGTAAACACGGCAATCAAAATCATGTGCTCCATGGAAAACGGCATAACAGACAGGGCTGCCACAGTACCGTAAATACCTGTAAAAATACCGATAACCAGAACAACGGCGGCAGAGGCCGGCAGATGGATCATGGTCATCATAGGTTGTAAAAGAAAATCAAAGTGATGCAAAAGCTGATAATGCACCATTAAAGCCGTTGCCAAGGAGACAGGCACAAGAATCTTAAGCAGCCAGATCAGGCCGGACCACCCTTTTTTCAAACCGGCTTTAATTGCAGCCGATACCTGCCTGAGTATACAGGACTCAGGATTTCGGGGAACCGGATGATGCATCTTGGGGCGGATCCAGATTCTTTTTCACAGTATCATTGACAGTCTTGTAAACATCCTTGAAAGATTCATGGACGCTGGAAGGCGACAGCCGGCCCATTTCAATAAACTTGACTATAATTTCTTTGCTGACTCTGAGTATATGTTCGTCAATGGATTTCATAAATGGCTGAATACCAGAACCGTTTGATAAGGTCAATATTTGACCTGAATTTGTGTTGCCATGTGTTTCTAAATGTTTATAATACAATTTTCTTTTTAACTTTTCAGCATAAAGGCGACCTTGCATAATGAGCGAAAATCCCATTGACCATAGCGACATCCACATTCTTGACCGGGACGGCAAACAGATCATTCTTATCGGAACTGCCCACGTATCCCGGCACAGTGCCCAACTGGTTTCAGACACCATAGCATCAGAACAGCCTGATACCGTATGTGTGGAACTGTGCAACAACCGGTTGGCTACCATCCGGGATAAAGACAGATGGCAGAACATGGATATTGTAAAAATCATCAAGGAAAAGAAAGCCCTGATGCTGTTTATGAATCTTTTGTTGGCCGCTTTCCAGAAAAAAATAGCTGATAAATTCGGTATAAAACCCGGCCAGGAGATGATCAATGCCATTGCTGCCGCAGAAAAAACAGGTGCCGCCATTATCCCTGCGGACAGAGAAATTCAGATCACTCTTTCCCGGGTATGGCGGGGCATGGGATTCTGGGAAAAAACCAAACTGATATTTTCCATGGTGCTGTCATTTGGCCAGTCCGATGAGATTGAAGAGACAGACATTGAAAAGATGAAACACCAGGACATCCTGCAGTCACTGCTTTCGGAAATCAAAGAGGATCATCCCATTATTGGAGAAGTGCTGATTAACGAACGGGACCAGTTCCTGGCCCAAAGCATTCGAAGTGCGCCGGGGGACAAAATCGTGGCGGTTGTGGGTGCGGCCCATGTACCTGGCATTCTGGAATATATTGAGCAAGACACCCCCATAGACCTTGACGCACTCAAAACACTCCCACCTCCCGGCAACCTGGGAAAGGTATTAAAATGGCTTATCCCCGGCCTGATCGTCATGCTTTTCATTGCCGGATTCCTCATGGAGGGTAAGGGTGCCGGGACCGACATGATCTGGATCTGGGTACTGGCCAATGGCATTTTTGCCGGTATCGGCGCAATCATGGCCCTGGCCCACCCGTACACTATTTTTTCATCCATTATCGCTGCACCGCTGACCTCCCTGAACCCCATGATTGCAGCAGGATGGGTGGCAGGCCTTATAGAAGCATTTGCACGTAAACCTAAAGTACGCGACCTTGAGGCGATCCCCAAGGATATTACGACAGTCAAAGGGTTTTGGCGAAATAATGTCACAAGGATTTTGCTGGTGGTGGTGTTCACTAATTTGGGCTCGTCCATCGGCACCATGACAGCCCTGCCGTTGATGATCAAGCTCTTGTCTTGATACTGAGAGGTCACTATTTACTTTTTCTTGATTTCATATCTGGACCAGGATATGTTTACGTGATCAAAATTTTTAAATTTTGATCGCATTTCAACAACGCCCATAGAGTTGGTGAAATGTTTTTCTCCTCAACAGCCTGAAATCATACAACATCCCCTTTAGACTCAAAAGGGTTCTCACATAAAGTGAGATGGAGTTACTGATCCAATGGATATTTTTGTAGCACGTCAACCTGTATTCACGTCAGATAAAAAACTTTTTGGTTATGAACTTTTATTCAGGCTCAGCCTGGACAACATGTTCCCAAATATCGACGGATCTGTAGCCACATCCGGTGTCCTGTCCAATACTTTTTTCTCTTTTGGAATCAATGACATCCTTGCCGGCAAACCCGGACTGATCAATTTCACCCGGGATCTTCTGCTCAAGCAAACACCGCTTCTTTTCCCGAAAGACCATATTATCATTGAAGTTTTAGAAGATATTGAACCTGAACCTGAAATTATTGATGTATTAAAGGCTTTTAAATCCCAAGGGTTCAGGATTGCCCTGGATGATTTTGTTTATGATCAAAAATTTAGTGAAATGATTCACCTGTGTGACATGATAAAATTTGATATCATGGCCACACCTTTAGATACCCTGGAGCCGGTTCTAAAATCCATAGAAAATGAACTCAAGCATATTACACTGTTGTGTGAAAAGGTGGAAACCTACGAAGCGTTTGAACAGGCCAAAGCCATGGGGTTCAAGCTTTTCCAGGGATATTTTTTTTCAAAACCCGAAGTCATATCACATAAGGGGCTGGCGGCCAACCAGATCACCAACCTTAAATTGTTAAATGAGATTTCAAAGCAGGAACCGACCTTAGGCATTGTGAAGGACATGATCAAAAATGATGTGGCTATCTCTTTTAAGCTTTTAACATTTATCAATTCAGCATATTTTAAGCGGCGAACTGCCGTAGACACAATCAAGGATGCCATCACTTTTTTGGGCCTGCAGGAATTGAAAAAATTTATCTATGTAGTAGTGGTATCACATATGAACCCGGACAAGCCCACCGAACTGATCCGCTTTTCGATGATCAGGGCCCGGATGTGCGAGCAATGCGCTCATATTCTTAAAACCCGGTTTACGCCGGAAGAAATGTTCACAGTGGGCCTGTTTTCAACCATGGATGCCATTTTGGATATGCCCATGGAAGACATTCTTGAAAAAATTGCCCTGTCTGAAAAAATAAAAAATGCGCTTTTAGGCAAAGACCGCCTGTTCAACCAACTCAATGACCTAATCACAAGCTTCGAACAAGGCCAGTGGGGCCATACCCGATTTCAGGCAGACAAAGATTCTCAACTGATTCAAAAACTACCAGCCTTCTACATGGACGCCTTAAAAATGGCGGATTCCTTTCTTGCCCCTGACTGATTTTTATTACGCAAACAAGTGAAGGATGACGGTCTGAGGCCCATCAGCAGGATTGGGCAAATTTTTGGATACATGCCGGATACAGCTCCCACTCCTTTTGCAACCCTTTTTCTTTAACATCTTCCAATGTATCACTATCGGCTATTTCAAATGCCTTTTGGCCGATGATGGGGCCTGTGTCTTCTCCGTAATCAACAAAGTGAACCGTGCATCCACCAATTTTGCACCCATACCGAAAGGTGTCCCCGTATCCGTCGGTACCAGGAAACGCAGGCAGCAGGGCCGGATGGATATTCATGATCCTATGGCCCAAGGCGTTGGTATTAATCCGGTCAATGAAATAAGGGGTCAACACACGCATGAAACCGGCCAGAACCAGCAAATCCATATCATAGGATTCAATATTATCTAAAAGCTGCCGTTCGGCAATCACCCTGGATTTTATAAAAAACAGGGCTTTTTCACGATCCTTTTCCACATCCACCAGCCGCTGTTTAGCAAGAATCGCGTCAAGGTCAAAGTCTTGGGGAAGCAGGCTGTCAATATCCTGAATCTCACGACAATTGGCAATGATCCGGGCATAATCCACCACAAACGTGTCAATACCTGCTTTTTTTGCCCGATCCAGGCCTTTTACCCCGCCAACGTCTGATCCGGTAAAGACAATCTCAGCATCAATGCGCCCCTGGTTACAGGCGTCAATAATGGCCTGCAAGTTGGTGCCGCCGCCGGATATCAATGTACCGACTTTCAATCTTTCAACCATGTTTCTGTTCCCTTCCTTATTCTCGATGATCAAATTTTTGTTAATTTGCCCAACTTCTTCGTTGGAAAAAATTTTTAATCCTCAAAATATATTGTATATTCCTCCGGTTAAAAATTGTTTCCGCCTTGAATTTGAACAAATTCCCTAAAAACTTGATGATCGAGTTATTGGTTACCGTACCCGTTCTGAGCCCCGCAGTCGGGGCATTCCCATGTAATTCCGTTGCAGGTCATCCCCCACTGGTTTTCATACATGCAGGACTGACACATTGAGAATCCGCACCGACACTGCCAGCAGAACATGACCTCAGCACCGCAGCAATGACATTTTTTTGACCGGCTTTGCCGCCGCCGGGACTTTCCGGCTTTGGCCCGTTCCCGGGATTGTTGGGACATAAGACTTCTCCTTTCCTTTAAAAGATAGTATATATGCCGCTAATTAAATAATAATTCAACAGACAATTTTCAGGGAAGCATATCATGGCGGCACCAAGCACTATTTACCTGATCGACGGCAGCGCATTTTTATACCGGGCCTTTCATGCCATCCGCAGCCTGGCCACGTCAAAGGGGCATCCCACCAATGCCACATTCGGATTCACCCGAATCCTGCTTAAACTACTTAAGGACAAACAACCCGAATACGCAGGCGTTTTCTTTGATGTCAAAGGCCCCACCTTTCGCCATGAAATGTTTGATGAATATAAAGCCAACCGCCCGCCCATGCCCGAAGAACTGGCCATTCAAATCCCGGACATCAAAGCGATTGTCAAGGCATTAAACATCCCCATTATCGAAAAAACCGGATATGAGGCGGATGATCTTGTGGGCACCTACGCCCGCATTGCCCAGGAGCACGGATTCAAGGTGGTCATGGTCACAGGAGACAAGGATTTTATCCAGTTGATCACGGATGACTGCACCCTGTGGGATCCCATGAAGGACACCATCACCGACCGGTCCGATGTAAAAGCGGAAATGGGAATTGAACCCGAGCAATTTATTGATGTGCTGGCCCTTGCCGGAGACACTTCAGACAACATCCCCGGTGTAAAAGGCGTGGGGATAAAAACCGCTGTTAAACTGATTGCCGAATACGGTTCCATCAACAGTATTTACAATAATCTGGATCAGCTGAAAAAAAAGAAAAAACTGCATGAAAACCTGACGGCATCCAAAAAAATAGTCGATTTAAGCCGGGACCTTGTCACCATTGACCGGCATGTGGATGTCAAGCAGCCCCTGACCGATTTTCAACTACAGAAATTTGACACCCGCAAAGCCTTTGAACTGTTCCAGTCATTTGAATTTAAAGCCCTTGCCTCGGAATTTTCTGAAAAAGCAGATAAATCAAAAAAAATCTATAAAATGATCCACACCGTTGCCGACATGGAAAATCTGGTGTCGGAGCTCGAAACCAAAGGGGTGTTTGCCATTGACACGGAGACCACGGACATTGACCCCATGCGGGCGGATCTTGTGGGCCTGTCCTTTTCATATATGAATGATGCCGGGTTTTACATCCCGGTGGGACACACCAATGCGAGCGGAATACAGATGCCGGAAAAAGAAGATGTCCTACGTATTTTCAAGCCCTTGCTTGAAAATCCCGACATCGCCAAAGTGGGGCAGAACATCAAATATGACTTTATTATTCTGGCCCGGTACGGCATTGAAATCCAAGGCATTGTGTTCGACACCATGATTGCCTCCCACCTGCTCAATCCCGGCACCCGGGGACATGGCCTGGACCGCATTGCCATGAATCTTTTCGGGCACAAAATGGTTTCCTACGAAGAAGTTACCGGCAAGGGCAAAGACCAGATCGGATTCCAGGACGTCCCCCTTGACCTTGCCACAGATTATGCGGCGGAGGACGCAGATCTGACCTTCATGGCATATACGGCATTGAAAAAACAGATCAAGGACAAGGGGCTTACCCCGTTGATGGAGACCATTGAAGTGCCTTTGATCTGCGTTCTGGCAAAAATGGAAATGGCAGGGATCCGTGTGGATACGGATGTGCTTGATCAACTGTCACTGGAGTTTAAAACAGAGCTGAAAACCCTTGAACAAAAAATTTACGAACTTGCCGGGGAAGAATTCAACATCAATTCATCCCAACAGCTTGGGGTCATCCTGTTTGAAAAATTAGGCCTTAAAGCCGTTAAAAAAACCAAGAAAAAGACCGGATATTCTACGGATGTGCAGGTGCTCACCCAACTTGCCGACACCCATGAAATGCCTGAAAAGCTGTTGCGGTACAGAACTCTCGGCAAACTGAAATCCACCTATGTCGATGCCCTGTCTTCACTGGTACATCCGGATACCGGACGCATCCACACCTCCTTTAACCAGACCATAACCGTCACCGGTCGCCTATCATCGTCCAACCCGAATCTGCAGAACATTCCCATCCGCAAACCCGAAGGGAAAAAAATCAGGCAAGCATTTATCCCGGCAAACGGCTGCGTCCTTATTTCCGCGGATTATTCCCAGATTGAACTGCGGCTTTTGGCCCATTGCGCCCAGGACCCCATTCTCATTGAATCCTTCCGGAACGACGAGGACATTCATACCCGTACGGCGCTGGAAGTTTTCCAGGTGCTGCCCGGTCTTGTCACCGATGAGATGCGCAGCCAGGCCAAATCCATCAACTTCGGCATCATTTATGGTATGAGCGCATTCCGCCTGTCAAATGAGTTGGGCATCAGCCGGAAAATGGCAGGCATTTATATTGACAATTATTTCAAGCGCTATGCAGGGGTCAAAGCATTCATCGACGAGACCATCAAACAGACCCGGGACACCTGCGAGGTATCCACCCTGTTCGGCAGAAAACGCAGGCTGGATGACATCCGTTCATCCAACGCCAATTTGCGCAACTTTGCCCAAAGGGCTGCCGTAAACACCCCAATCCAGGGCAGTGCTGCGGATTTGATCAAGCTTGCCATGATCAAAATGCAGGCAGCCCTTGAAACTGAAAAAATGGCATCAAAAATGCTTCTATCCGTGCACGACGAAATTATCTTTGAAGCCCCGGAACAGGAAAAAGACAAACTCATGGCCATGGCAAAGCAGATTATGGAAAATGTTACACCCCTGGAAGTGCCACTGAAGGTGAACTTTGGTGCCGGCGCGAACTGGGCCGAGGCTGAACATTAAAAACAAGCACAAACTAAAAATCTGTCCGGGCAACCGGACCTTAAACCTAAATAGAATAGAGGGAAGACGTGAGTAAGCAGCGCATCGGACTTGTAATAAAAAATGAAGACCACGCCCAGAGCAAAGCCCGGGAACTCATCCAGCATATAGGCGACAGATGCCTGGTCATTGACACCCAGGCCCCAACACCGCCCCCCATTCCTGAAGATCTGATCTGCATTGTTGTGCTTGGCGGAGACGGCACATTTTTAAGTGTGGCCCGGTATATCGGCGATTCGGACATTCCTTTGATGGGCATTAAATTCGGTGAAGTGGGATTTCTTGCCGAAACCACAGAGGATCTTCTTTGCGAGATGGTCGAAACGGTGTTTAGGGGGGACTATCTTATCCAGGAACGCAGCCGCCTCAATATCCGGGTGATCCGGGACAGTAAGTGCATCCTGGATGAGGATGTGCTGAATGATGCGGTGATCAATAAGGCGGCTCTGTCGCGGCTTGCCTCATGCGCCGTATATCTGGATGACACCTACTTGACCACCTACCGGGCCGATGGCCTGATCGTGGCCACGCCCACGGGCTCCACGGCCTATTCCCTGGCCGCAGGTGGACCTGTGGTTTATCCTGAAGTGCCCTCTATCATCCTGACCCCGATCTGTCCCTTTACCTTGACCAACCGGCCGTTGATCATCCCAGACCACACCCGGGTCGAAATCGGCCTGAAAGGCAGTCCCGAGGATATGATTCTTACCCTGGACGGCCAGGCGGGCTTTGATATGCATACCTGTGACAAAATATACATTCAAAAAAGCCGCCACAACGTAAAAATGATCTCTTTTGAACCCCATTCCTATTTCAAGGTGCTGAAGACGCGGCTGCATTGGAGCGGCGGCAGATCCTGATGCTCGATAAAAGGTATCGGCAACTATACATACTACCTGCTGATTAACAAAAACGGACTCCAGTAAAATGGATGTTGATAAGCCGGTTTCCGCCGCAGATCTCTCACCGCCGCCCGGGCTGCTTCGGTCGGAGGCTTTGAAATTGCGGCGGCGTAGAATGCCTGCATCCACTCGGCTGTTGCTTTGTCATCAATTTTCCAGGCGGAAAGAAGCAGGGCGTCGGCACCCGCAAAAATGAGGCCACGCATCATGCCGATCACCTCACTGGCATGCGTCGCTCTAACATTGCCGGTTTCACAGGCGCTGAGCACCACGAGCCTGGCGGAATCAAGCGGCAATCCGTACATTTCGGCCGCCGTTAAACGACCATCATCGCTTTTTCCTGGATTCAAATGCAGGTAAGACAAAAGCGGCTCGTCAGCCGCAAAGCTTCCGTGCACGGCCAGATGCACCAGACCCTTAGCCGGCATCCAGGCCTTGACCTCGGTTTCCGTCGGCAGGCGATCCGCCGTTACATGGCCGGAAAAACGTTCTCCGATCGCGTGAACCTCGGCAGGTGCATAACGGAGTGAAGGGTCTGCAACAGCTAGAAGGCTGGGTTTTTCAAGTGCCGTCGACGGCGCCAGGGATGCCAGTATCGTTGCGCTGGGTGCATAGCTGATCTGGTATGCTTCACCGAGAAATCCATTCGGCAATTCCATCTGCAAGGCTTGAAACGGCAGATAATGCAAGTCCTCGTGCGGCACAATGACCAAATGATCGGACTTTATCCTGTTCAAAACAGGTGCTATGAGATAAAGAAACAATTCGTGAGCAAGCGACGTATCGTAGGGATGCCTTGGATCGAGCAGGGTTTTTCGGAGACGTTCGATTTTGTCCTTCAATACCGAACGCGGCAGAAATACGGAGCGTACATATATCGAATCAGGTCCTATGTGCCACACGATAACCTGACTTTCCAAGGACAAATACATGATCATTTCACTGCCGTCGCCGGCCAGTGTCTTTTGCAACTTGCCCAGGGTCACGGGTTCGGATTTCACCAAGCGAGCCAGCCTCGGTGTTTCTCTTACCATACGATCGTGAACGGCATTGTACTGATCCTGCAGCCGCTTGAGGACATTTTCCAAATCGGAAATATTTATGCCGGAATTATCTATAGCGGGCTCTGCACCGTCTCCTTCGACCAATGCGATCCCCCGGTCGGCTTTTCCGGCGGCGGCTTTAAGCTCGGTCACCTTGCTGCAGGTCGGTGCCACCTGCTTTCCGTTTCGCAAAGCATAGAGGCATGCCTGAATTTGTGCGATTCGGCCATGCAGCTGCAGCCTGTCAGCGTAGAGCAAGCGTTCACGAGGTGAAGACATCGCGATATCCTTGGTTGCAATCAAGTCCGACATGACCCGCGAACGCGAGCGCTCCATCAGATTGAATGCGTCCTGCATCCGTCGTTGATCAAGCAGATGCAATATGGCCGTGTTATAGAATTCAACTTTATCTTCCACGTAAGCGCCGCGCGCGCTTTCGTCGAAAAGAAATCCCCGATCCTCTTCCAGCAGATCGGTTGCGCGCAGGTACCACTCGAGCGCCTCGTCGCTATTTCCAGCGCTTTCGTTGAGCAGCCCTTTTATATAAGCACCCCGTGCATCCGTCAAAGGAGGCATCCCGCCCTGGTTTTCGAGCCAGGCAAACAAACCTGTCAGGTGCGGATTTTTCCCTGCGGTAAAGTGCTCGCTGACGCCCACGTCATCTGCGTTACGTGGTGAAAATATCCTGCTTTCAATCATGAGCTTGTGCATGCTCTGTTGCCTTTGAATCATTTGCTTGCGAATCTCCAAACGCTGGATGAATTTCTGCGTCTGCCCGGCGAGCCCGGCCCATTGCAGTTTTCTGGCCAGCGCCAGGGCCGCCTGATAATCTCTTCGCGCTCTATCGACTGCATCCAGGCAGGGATTGAAGTCACGCTGATAGTCACATTTTTCTGCAAATTTTTGATAAACATCGGCTCGATCCAGGTAGCCGTAATAAAGAAGCTTGTCATCCTTAATCGCATCCTGGACGTAAAACGCCCGGCTTATCGAATCCGCGGCCCCGATATAGTCCCCCTGGGTCAGCTGAATCTGAGCCAACAGATCCCAGGCATCAAATATATAGGTGGGGTCATCGACCTTTTGCGCCAGCGGCAGTGCGTGATGCATGATCTCGAATGCCGGTCCCGCCGTCTTTTTGCCGTACAGATAGGCGCGTGAAATACCGAGCAGAGCTTTGCATTCAACGGCAGGGGCACCCGCATCACGCGCCAGGCGTGCTGCCTGTTCATAGGTGCTGATGGCGGAATCCCAGTTGTCGAGGTAACGGCGGATATCGCCAAGCTTTACCAGTGAATACGCCGCCTCTTTCTGAACACCGCCAAGACCAAAAATACGAATGCTGTCCTCAAGTTCGTCCTGGGCCCGGATCAGTTCGTGACGCAACGACTTGCGATCAAACGTTCGTCTAAAGTGGTCTACATAGCGCTCGATTCGCTCAATAGCCGTCTCCTGTAACGAACGGGCCTCATTGACGTTGGCGGCGGCACTGTTCAAGGGGGACCAGGCAACCAAACCAAATAAAAGGCTTGTTATGAATATAAAATGTCTGACTGTAATTCGGTACCATTTTTGTCCGCACATCTTATACTCCTTTGGTTGAAATTTGTGTTTGCACCATGCTCCCATTGATGCGCCTTGAAACTGAAATAAAATTCAACTTGGGGACAGGAATGCCTGAAATCTTTTCGTATCCGCCTCCCCCTCTGCATAATCTTGGTGCCAACTCAAAGGGACCGGCATTTTTTCATAGAGCATTTGTCTTTCAGCCTCTAGAAGCCGACGCGGTACTCCCATAAAATCAGCTGCACAGCAGACCCGGCGGCCGGATTTGGAAGAGAGGATCTCCAGCCACTGCAGTCCTTCAAGGCTTCGCATCAAGTGATGGTCAAGTATCAATTTATCCACCGAATCAGCAAGGCGTACCGCGTTTTGCCAGGCCCGGTTACGCAACGTTGAACTCAGTCGCTCAAGGTATAGCGGCGGGCCGCCGACCAGCAATATATCCGGCTGCCACTCGATCACAAGATCAACCGTGTCGTCATCCAGAAGCTGAATGTCCGAAGTGTGCACAAACACACTGTCACCCTCAATCCGGGTCATGATAACATTTTCGTTGCGTTCTGTTTTCTCTCCATGGGGTACGGGCACAGAAAACCCCAGCAGACCGGCTTCCGTGGTCCAATCCTGCCATTGGGCCTCCAGCCGTTCTTTGAGGGCTGAAAATCTTTTTCGTTCTTTGGGAGTCAGAAAATCAGGTGATTTTGTCCAAATCCGGACCCCGGGATTTAAATTTGACACCAGGGCCGCATCTAACTGGTAGGGATTTGCATCCACCAGAGGAACATGATCCCCATGAAAATGACTGAAAACAATGTCTGTGGCAAGTTCCCAAGCCTGTATGATTTTTCGACGAATTACCTCGCCCACCGCAATTTGAGCCGGGTGCGGAGCCTGACCATGACGAAGGAATCCCAGGGCGACCCCGGGATCGATAAGAATGTTTTGTTCGCCCACTGTAACAAAACAGCACAGCCCTCGTACGCCTAACGATTCGGCTCCGATAATATCTATCTTCATGCTGAGGTCACCTTCTTAACAATGCCTCTATGAACTGCTTATTTTCTTATTCTTTGCGGCAAATGATTAATTTGCTTTTGCCTGATATCGTGTGCGACAAGGTAACATTGTCAAAAATTTTCTCAAATGGGGCAGTACCCTGTTTTAAAAATTCCTGGGAATCCTTTAGCCCCATTGACAGCATCCGGATATAAAACAGCATTTTTATGAATCGTTTCCTGGGGACTTCATGCTCCATAATCAATACCAGTCCGTCCGGCTTAACGACCCGTTTCATTTCTAAAAGCGCCCTTGTCCTCACCTGATTTTTCAACTCGTATAGCGCATGGGAGCAGCAGACAACATCAAAACAATCATCATTAAAGGACAGTCTTGCTGCATCTCCGTTAATAAAAACCGTTTGACCGGATACATCTTTCTGTTTTGCCTTATGCAGCATACCAAGGGAAAAATCATACCCAACAGTCTGAATCTCAGGGGATTTTTTGGCAAACGCCAACACAACCGACCCGGTACCACAGCATATATCCAGCACCCTGGGGTGAGTCTTTTTATCCAATTGAGCTGAATCTACCAGGAATTTGCGCGTCTCTTCTCCATAATTATGGGAATGAAGTTTTATAAAAAGATCATAAAAATGAGAAAAAATATTATAATATTTTTGCCGGCCTGTTCGTAAATTTGACATTATTGATTGATCACTTTCTGCCTAAAAACTCAGTTTACAACCCATACGGTACAATCAGCAGCCGATTGAACGACCTTTGTCGAAACCGAGCCAAACAAAAATTCTTCAGCTTTGCTCACTCCGCGCCTGCCGATTACAACGGTATCGTAATTTCCTTCTTCCCTGATCCTCAAAATATCCATACCGATACTGCGTCCGGTAGTGCATATATCCGTATCATGAAATGGCGATTTGCAACTGGCAAAATATTGATCAGTCACAACATCAGCAGATGCGCCTTGTTTTATGAGACTTTGCTTTGCCAATGACAGCTTTTCAGTCATCTCAACTTCATTTTTTTTACACTGACTGACCCAAGTTTCATCATCAGGGTAAAGATCCTTATCCGGCAGCCTTTCCACATGAAGAATTAAAACTCGGGATATGGGGTAATGCTTCACTATATCACCTACATATTCAACCGCGTTGAAAGAATTTTCAGATCCATCAAATGCTACAAGAATCTTATTAAGCGTCATAATTTCACCCCCCCTGTTGAATTAGACATTATAAAGACCGAATCTCTTTTAAACTTTTATTCATATCAACCAGCATTTCATCTACCGACTCATAGAAAACCGAACTTGAAGGTGATAAATGCATCAAGATATTATTTAATGAGTTTGGAATATAATTATATATTTTCTTCACATTAACGACACGGTTGCCTATAACTACAGAGTAATCATCTGAATTCAGTGTATTGAGAATAGTATTTTCCGTTCCAAGTTCCAGCAACGTCTGCATAGTAAGATTTGCTTTACCGACAAGATAGACAAGAATGTTTCCTAATCCGAAAAGATCCAGACCGAAGGGATTTTCGTAAAGCTCAAACGCATAATCAAAGTCGATCCACCGATATTCTCCGGTTCCACTTTCAACCCACAAGTGATCACGCCGGACATCACCATGTTTTTCATCGTGGCGGTGCAAAAAACCGATTGCTTCGCAGGCACCCATAAACTTCTCAAGTATATCAGGAAAATATTCATAAAAATACGTTTTATGATCGACCGGGATATCGTGCACCACAACGTCAAGCCGCTTTCCGCGAATGATATCCAAGACCCTGACATTATTTCCTGCTACGTCATCTTTAGAATATCCCTGCATGAAACGCATGTCCCCTTTAACAAGATCTAAGATTCTAGCTTCTTTACGAGGACTTCTAAAGCACTTAATTTCGAACGGCCCAATATGCATTGGAAACGTTTCATAAAAGGCTAATTTTAAAATCTGAGACTTACCGGATTCAAGATGCTTAACGCGCTTTACCCAATATTTCGGGTCAACCAAACCAAATCGGCGCTCCTGCTCATTTTTAAGTACAAGAAAATGCTCATTTCCAAGTTTCATGACATCACTGTAATCAATACTCATAAATTCAGTCGAATCAGTGAAAATCTTCCCAAAACGGGACATTGGGGAATCAGGCATATACTTATGGATAAGTTTTTTAACGTCACTACTCATAGACACTCCTGATATTGTATTATGAACTCAATGATTGAGATGAAGCAACAAACACCGCGTATAAACTTAGAGATTGGTTCTAACGTCGACCGCTGTAGGGGCAGGCCACCGTGCCTGCCCTAACGAGGGCAACCACAGAGGGATTGCCCCTACGAAAAATGGCGTACAATAGAATCAAGCCCTAAACTTATGAAAAGGGTACCACAGCAGAGTTAAAAGTAAAACAAAAAGGCAAATTTATTTCAACCCCCAGGATCAGCCTATCTTCAGGACCTTTGCTCCCCTGATGGTCCCTTTTTTCAACGCTGCCAGGGCCTGGTTAGCATCTTCAAGTGCAAATTCCTCAACCTCCGGCCGGATGCCAAACCGCTCAGCCAGGGTTAAAAATTCTACGACATCCTTATGGCAGATATTGGCCACGCTCTTGATCTCTTTTTCCATCCAAAGATGAGCTGGATAATCCAGTTCTAAAAGGTAATCCTTATCCATCTCTTCTTTCCTGATGGCATTGATGACCAGCCGTCCGCCGGGTTTAAGGTTTTTCATTGCCTCAACAACCGGTTTCCAGGCCGGTGTGGTGTCAATAACAGAGTCCAGCAGTTCCGGTGACGCTTCTGCCGTATCCCCGGCCCAAACAGCCCCAAGCTCTTTTGCAAATTCTCTCTCTACAGAATTTCTGGCAAAGACAAACACTTTTGCATCAGGATATTGTAACCTGACCAGCTTTAATACCAGATGTCCCGAAGCGCCAAACCCGGTCAGCCCGATATTCTGCCCATTCTTAAGCCCTGTTAATCTCAAAGAGCGGTACCCGATTGCACCTGCACATAAAAGTGGCGCAGTCTCCGTATCCTTAAGCCCATCCGGAACAGGGACGGCAAAGTGCTCTGGAATGACCATATATTCTGCATACCCGCCATTGGCATCCTTCCCTGTGGCCTTGAAATCCTTGCACAGGTTCTCATTGCCGGCCAGACAGAATTCACATGTCCGGCAGGCGGAGTAAATCCATGCAATCCCAACCCGGTCACCAAGTTGAAAACCTTTAACATGTTTACCGGCGGTTTCAACCTGTCCCACCACCTGGTGTCCCAAAATAACAGGCAGAACCGGCGGTGCAGATCTGCCTTCAATTTCATCCAGTTCAGTATGGCAAACTCCGCAGACAGATACCTTAACCAAAATTTCGTCATTTCCTGGAACAGGAACGGGCAGATCAACCAAATCCAGAGGCGTCTGGTTTTCAGCAAAAAGACCAAGTTTTTTCAAGATCATGGCTTTCATAATGAGAGTCCCAATTGCATATTTGTTAAAATTTACAGCAGTAAAAGATGGATTTTGAATATTATATGTATTATCAAAATATTATAGCAAGGGAATTGCAATTTTACCAGCAACTCTAATTTTATTCTCACACAAAGCCTCAAAGGCACAAAGGGTCACAAAGTTGAATAAAAATCTTTGTGTCTTAGTGTCTTTGTGTGAGTTTTTTAGGAATGAGACCGAAATAACTTGACCTGGGAGCGCAGGCGTCCCGCCTGCATTTTTACAACTGCGCATCCCAGTTGGGACAGGACAAACGCGTTTGCCATGGAGGTGATATGAAACAGGTCATTCAGATAATTGCGATGGCGATAGCCTGCTATGGTATGATCGTAGCGGTACTTTATTTTTTCCAGGAAAAAATGCTGTTTTTCCCCATGGGCCAGGCCTTTGGGAATTGCCGTCAGATGGAACGATACGGGGCGGAGGCCATTAGCTCAAATGGGATTCGCTATTATTTAAAACGGACAGAATCTGCTGAAAGCTGGATCATCGTTTTTCACGGCAATGCCGGGAACGCCTGTGACCGAACTTATTTTTTCGATCTGTTGACCGGTCTGAAATCCCATGTGGTGTTATGCGAATATCCCGGATACGGGGGAGACAACCGGAAACCGGGTGAAAAGATAATCCTTGAACAGGCACTGATGCTGGTCAAAGAAATCAAAAGCCAGAAGATCAAAACCGGAAACGATAAACATCTTCCAGTCTTTCTTTTGGGGGAGTCCCTGGGAACCGGTGTGGCCACATGGGTTTCCTCACAGACGCCGGTATCCGGGCTTATCCTGATTTCAACCTACACAGCCATCGTTGATGTCGCCAAGCACCACTATCCGTGGCTTCCGGTTCAATATCTGTTGAGACACCGGTTTGAGGCATCGGCCTGGGCATCTGAAACCACCACCCCTGCGATTCTTTTTCACGGGATTGAGGATGATATTATCCCCATCAAATTTGCCAGAAAACAGGTTAAGCACTTTAGATCAGATGCAGAACTGTTTGAAATCGAACAGTGCGGTCACAATGATATTGTTGATACCGGAAAAATGTTGCTAAAAAAGGAAATCAATCGCTTTGTTTCGGCAGCCGGAGGATGACGGCCGGCTGCCGAAACAAAAATTTGCCTTGTGGCGGATCAGACCTTTTTCAGCCGCTTCATGGCATATGCAAGGCTGGTCTGCATTCTGACAATTGACTTGGCAAGCATTCCAATCTCATCTCTGGATTCTATATTGATCTCAACATCAAGATCTCCAAGGCTCATTCGGGTTGCCGCATCCGTCATCTCCAGGATCGGCTTGCTGATTGACCTTGCAGAAAACCAGGCGATAATTGCCACAATCGCAATGGTAAAGAAAAAAACCAGGAGAATATACCTCTGGAATTTCAACAGCGTTTCGTAAGCTTCGTTTTTTCCTTGCTGGACAACAATGTTCCAACCTAGTTCATTCTTTTTGAAGGCGGCAATGTTCAGTTCCCCTGTCATGTCCGTGAATTCTCCGAACCCGGATGTCTTTCCTGTAGATAAAGAAAAGACCGGATAGGCGGAAAGGCTCTTCTCTTCAAGCACATACGCCTTTACCTGGTGGGCGATTACCTTATTGTTTTCATCCACAAGAAAGGCAAAACCGGTTTTACCCTTTGTCCATTTTGCAACGGATTGTGAAATGGTTTCAGTGGTCATTGCGGCGGCGAGCACACCAACCACCTCCCCTCCGGCAGTAATGGGAACGGCCAGGACAAGCGCAGGTTTCTTTGAGGTTTTCCCAATCAACGTCTGCCATGAAAAGGACTTACCGTTTATGATATCCCTGAAATACGCCCTGTCCGAGTAATCCTTCAAGGCTTTCCCATCGTTTCTTGCTGTGTTCATACCGTTTATATCCAGAGTAAAAACAAGATACATCCACGGGAATTGGTCGTGTATTGTTCTCAAAACCATTGTCTGTTCAACCGCATCCAGGGATTTGATTGATTCGAGCCTGGCAGCTGTATGCAGCAGCCGTTTGTTTTTGTCCACCCACTCGTCAATATGATTCATAAGTCCTGAGGTGGCTTGCTCCATCTGCGCCTGAGTGTCTTGTTTGACCCGGTCACCGGTTTCATTGTAGGTTATCATAAACAATAACCCGACCGGTACAAGACTGATGAGAAGCATGAGGATGATGGTCTTGGGAAAGAGCCCGAACCTGATACGATCATTTTTTTCTGCTTTGCCTGCCACGGGGATGTCTTCGGAATATTCAACACTCTCATAGCTGACCACCGGTTTTTCTAAAGTACAGACAGTACCGCAGGCCCTGCATTTAAACTGCATTATATTTTGTTTAAAATTTTTTTCGTCAACCGTGTATTTTTTACCACATTTCGTACAGGCAACAATCATAACATCCTCTCATTCTTTATTTTATCGAGTTCTCAACAATAGTTTTTCCAGCTTATTTCTGAATTCGATCTTCTGCTTTGGATCTGAAATCTCATTAATTATTTTGGAAGCCAGCTCTTGAAAATCATCGACCGGTATTTTTTTATCCGCTATATTCATGTCTGAAAGGATATCGTCTATGATGATATTCGCGACGGGACCAACATAATAGGTAAGAATTGTTATGAGTTCCTGCAGAAAATCGGCGCTGTATCTCTTTATTGTTTTTTTTATGACAGGAATAATGAGCCCCATCTCATATAATTCCATCAGATATTGTTTGAACTCTGCAATATCCATCCCTGATTCACGGGCAATTAAACCAATTTCCTTTTTTTCATCAATCAGGGCCAAGAGGTGAAACTGTTTTGCAGAAAGGGTGATGTCCCCATCGATATGTAAGGCGGCTTTTTTAAAATATTTAAACTTTGCCATTTAGATTTTCACCCTCATATTGATGTCACATGGTCTCTTTACAGCCATATTGGTTGTCTGTTTTATTCTGGAAAAAACCGCCTCCCTTAATTAAAGCAAAAATAATACCACATACCCTTCTGCCCCCCGGAACTCCAACATCTATGTATTCCGGCTGGCGGCAACTGTTTCTCTGAATTAAAAATAGAACATGGTTTTTAACAATTTTTGACCATAAATTGCCGCGAACTGACAAAATTTTTCAAGACACAAATATAAATTCAGCAATTCAGCTTTTATTTTCCCACCGGCCATTTTGTCACGGATCATGGCTGGGCTGTTTTGATCTTTTTCAATTCCCGGATCTTGTCCCGATATGGTGCGGCCTGCTCAAATTCCAGGGTTTCTGCCGCCTCATTCATTTTACTCGATCATCAAGTTTTTAGGGAATTTGTTCAAACTCAAGGCGGAAACAATTTTTAACCGGAAGAATATACAACATATTTTGAGGATTAAAAATTGTTTCTAACGCCGAAGTTGGGCAAATTAACAAAAACTTGATCATCGAGTTTCAGGAACTGCAATCAGATGGATGAGATTGGGCATCAGGCAATAGGCCCATATTTCGACCTTATATTTAACGCACCATTCCGCCATCAAAGCCAGATATGATTTATAGTCTTGATCGCTAAAAAATGTTTGCTCTCGTCTATTTCCATTTCCCCTTTGTGTCATGTAGATTCCCTTTTCCAAGGTTATTGTTTTCCCTCAAGACTGATTTGACATCGAAGCCCAACTGGGCACGGCCCTAACATGTTGGAGGCGTGCCCAGTTGGGGCCATATTCCAGACGCTTGATAATCTTTTTCTTCTTTGTTATACCTTGCTTGAAAAAAAGAAGTTTCTATCCTTCCTAACCCTCAGCAATAAAGGGCATACTATGACAAAAAATTACTCCTGTTATCCCAATCAGTACCCCGATTCAACTGGACACTTTGGCGACTATGGCGGCTCCTATATCCCACCGGAACTGCAGGTGGAGATGGATAAAATTACCGACGCATATTTGCATATCTGTAAAACCCATAAATTTATAGAAGAACTTCGTTCTATCCGTAAGCACTACCAGGGGCGCCCAACTCCGGTATTTCATGCAGACCGTCTTTCACAGCTATGTGGTGGCGCTCAAATCTATCTCAAACGTGAAGATCTCAATCATACCGGTGCCCATAAGCTCAACCATTGTATGGGAGAGGCTCTCCTGGCCAAATATCTGGGCAAAAAAAAGCTTATCGCCGAAACAGGTGCAGGTCAGCATGGGGTTGCCCTGGCAACAGCTGCTGCCTATTTTGGGATAGATTGTGAAATCCATATGGGTGAAGTAGATATAGTCAAAGAAGCACCCAATGTAATTCGGATGAAACTGCTTGGTGCCACTGTGGTTCCTGTCTCCTTTGGTCTTAAAACCCTGAAAGAAGCTGTTGATTCAGCTTTCCAGGCATACTTAAAGGATCCCATCACTTCAATCTACTGTATTGGTTCGGTAGTAGGCCCTCACCCCTTCCCCATGATGGTCAGAGATTTTCAGGCTGTGGTGGGAATCGAGTCCAGAGAACAGTTCCTTGATATGACCGGGGAACTACCGGATGTTGTTTGTGCCTGTGTCGGTGGTGGTTCTAACGCCATGGGTATGTTCTCAGGCTTTATCAACGATCCGGTTAAGCTGGTTGGGGTTGAACCCGGTGGTCGCTCTCTTAACCTTGGTGACCATGCCGCCACAGCAGCCTTTGGCAAGCCTGGAATTATTCATGGCTTTAAATGTTACCTGCTCCAGGACGAGAAGGGCGAGCCGGCTCCAGTCTACTCCATTGCCAGCGGCCTTGATTACCCAGGGGTTGGGCCTGAGCATAGCCTGATGAAAGATGATGGTCGTATCAGCTATGAAATTGCCAATGATATCGAAGCCCTCGATGGTTTCTACACCCTCAGTCGGGTTGAAGGCATTATCCCAGCTCTGGAGAGTGCCCATGCAGTGGCTTATTCTATGAAGCTTGCCAAAGAAATGGGGCATGGTTCCATTCTGATCAATCTCAGTGGCCGAGGTGATAAGGATCTCGACTTTGTTACAGAAACCTATGGTTTCAACCTTGATGAGGCAAAAAAGAGTTTGCTCTAAGCTGTAAAGAGTCTCGCAATGTAATTGAACTATACTGATTTCGGGTTAGGCGTGGGCCATTATTCTATACTGTCCCCTCTCCGAAAATGATCTATGAGCTGTTACTTTTCCAGTAACAGCTAAAAAAATAGGGGACGTAAAAAATAGGGGGACGGACCACGGTTTTTAATGACTGGGCCATATTTTGTACTCCGAATCTGCGCAGAGCATGACAAAATATAGAACTTGCAGCTTTGAGGAAATTGTGGTCTGTCCCTGATTGTTCTGAGGTATATGTTGACACCACCTGTTCCCTATCTCCGTTTGCCCCTGGAACCGCTTTTTTTGGATATGTTGACACCACTTTTTGCACCTGATTTTTTTGATCTTGATTTCTCTGGTCTGAATTTTGACAATTTTTTCTGGGACTTGCGGCCATTGACAATCTCTTTTGTCTTCTTGTCAGCCTTTCTTTCACTGGCTTCATCCTTGGGCCGCAGCAAAACAAAATCAGGCACCGCACCGCCATGGGTAAAACCGCTGACTTCCTGCCTGGGGATTTTCTGACCCAGCAGTTTTTCAATGGCTTTAAGCTGGGGTTTTTCATTGTTGCTGACCAGGGAGATGGCAATTCCACGAACCCCGGCCCGCCCGGTACGTCCGATACGGTGGATATAATCTTCAGCAGCCCCAGGCATGTCATAGTTGACCACATAAGGCAAATTGGTTATATCCAGGCCCCTGGCTGCCACATCTGAGGCCACAAGGATACGAATCTCCCCGTTCTTAAATTTCTTCAGGGTCCGTGTTCTGAAAGACTGGCTCTTGTTTCCGTGGAGAGCGGCCGCTGAAATCTTTTTGTCTGCCAATTTTTCAGTGAGCTTGTTTGCACCGTGTTTGGTACGGACAAAAACCAGGGCCTGGGTCCACGCCTGCTGAATAATCAGATGAATGAGCAGGGCCCGTTTATCTGTCTGCTCCACCAGATGCACCTTCTGTTCAATGGCTTCTGCCGCCTTTCTGCCCGGGGTCACCTCAATATATTTTGGGTTGTCCAGCATGATCTTTGCCAGATCCCGGATTTCCTGGGTATAGGTGGCTGAAAAAAGCATGGTTCTGCGGTCTTCAGGCACCAGTTCAAGAATCTGGGAAATCTCCTCTTTAAACCCCAGGTCCAGCATTCTGTCAGCCTCGTCAAAAACCAGAAACTCGATGGAGGACAGGTTCAAGGACCTGTGCCTGGCAAGATCCAACAACCGTCCCGGTGTGGCCACAAGAATATCAATCCCCCGCTTGAGTCGATCAATCTGGGGGGCGATGTTCACCCCGCCGTGGACCACGGTACACCGGATGGACACTCGTCTGCCATATGCTTTGAAACTTTCTCCCACCTGGAGGGCAAGTTCCCGGGTGGGGGCCAGGACAAGGGCCCTGGGGTGTCTTTTCTTCACCCACTCTCGACTGAGTATATCAACCAGGGGCAGGGCAAAGGCATCTGTTTTCCCCGTTCCTGTCTGGGCACTGGCAAGGACATCCCGACCCTTTAGTATCACGGGAATCACCCGTGTCTGGATGGGGGTTGGTTCTGTATATCCCTTGGATTTAACTGCTTTCAGCAGATCAGCCCTGAGGCCGAGTTCATCAAATGACATATAATATCCTGGATTTTCTCTTAATTTATCGAATAAATACCAGAGCCCTTATACCATGCTTATGAAAAAATGCCCCGCACCTCACCATAATCATGGAATGAATACTGCCTGCAAGACTTCTATAATTTTTTCTCTTTCAAGAGTAACTTTAACCGGAAAAGCACGCCTGCCCAGCTTTGTAAAAAATAGGGTCGCCCAGTTTTTATAAAATCGTGGTTAATTATTTTGTCCCCAAATATCCGTGCACTTTTTTTAAACATTTACGCTGTGTCAGCCAAGCGGCTTTTGGCGTCGGCCAATGATTAGCTTGTTGGGAAAGTATCTTTTACTTTATTGGCCTTCAATCGGGACATCACTTAAAGATTTGTTTATATGTATCATCTGATCACATTGCCACCCGATGTTAAACCAGACTTAATTGTATTTCGCCTCATAACTTAACAAATTTTATTATGTATTGTGAGTACAGCGGCTTTTTGAAAGTTGGCTCTCGAAGAATTTTGTAAATTATGGCTTGTCATTTGCTTAGCATGTAGAATGAACGATTTATCAAAACACATGTAAGTCCACATGTATAAACTGATTCAAATAGAGATTGAGGAGATGGTTCAAGATGAATTCTAAATTATTTGAAAGCAAATCAATCTCATCGCATTAATGAATGCAATCTTAAACTGGAGCCCCACTTCATACATTAAGATATCAAATAGATTTGGGTCAGGGATCCGAAAAACTTTTTTGAGCACAAGAAGCTATATTGACCAATTCTTAGCAAACATTTTCGCCTCTGAATTGTAGTGAAAATTTTTAACAGCTAATAAATTGAGTATTGGGAATTCTTTTCCCACCTTGGTCTTTTGAGCTTCCCCGTTGGCAAGGGCTTCCCCAAAGATGTCTGATCATTTTTTGATTATGACGTCTTCTCCAATACGAAAAAATCGACATGAATCAATTTCTTGAAAGTGTTCAGGAAACAAGTTGGTTCGTTACTAGCTCCTCAGCATCATTCCTGTGATTTGAGCAATTTTCGACTGTTTTTCTTCTTCTTGAAAATGCCATACAGAAATTAATTTGACGGAATTTGCATCATTTACAGAATCTCTGATATTTCTGTAGAAATATCAATTAGTCATATTACCGTTTTCGTATTTAAAGGCCCAAGCAGCTCTTGGTATCCGCAATTGCTTCTCCAATTTAAATCTCGTATGCCTTTGCATCCGCGAAAATTCTTTGATGAATAATCCCAAAATTTACCTCCAATACATCATCAGCGACGGATGCTCAAGTAATCTTTTTAATGGCACTTAGCCCTGCAAGGTCTTTACGATTGAAACCGCGATTCACGGCGGTTCTGCCTGCCGTGAACAATATAATGTGTGGTTCTGTATATCCTTCATACCCTTTATCTAACTGGATAACATACAAAAATTAAAAATATCCAGGTCAGAATAATTTTTTAGAATATCAACAAGGAAAATCAAGTACCCTTGTATCAATCTAAATTTTAAAAATCATGTATTCGGATGATAGCGACTATGGGAATGAGTAATGCCAAGGTCCACAATAATGGTATGATTTAAAGCTTTTATTTTCCCACTGGCCATTTTGTCACGAATCATGGCTGGGCTGTTTTGATCTTTTTCAATTCCCGGATCTTGTCCCGATATTGTGCGGCCTGCTCGAATTCCAGGGTTTCTGCCGCTTCGTTCATTTTTACCTCAAGGTCCCGGATCACATCGTCCAGGTTCAGTTCATCCGCATCGTAGGCTTTGAGTTCCTCATTTATGGCCGCTTCCACTGAATTGGCATTCATGTCGGCCATAGTATAATCAAAGGTGTTGATCTTTTTGCTGATGGTGGCCGGTGTAATGCCGTGGGCCTGGTTATACGCCTCCTGGATCTTGCGGCGGCGGCGGGTTTCAGACAGGGCGTGCTTCATGGAGCCGGTCTCTTTTTCCGCATACATGATGACCCGGCCATAGGCATTGCGGGCGGCCCGGCCGAAAATCTGAATAAAGGAACGAAAGGAACGCAAAAACCCCTCCTTATCCGCATCGAGAATGGCCACAAGCGACACTTCCGGGATATCCAGGCCTTCGCGCAACAGATTAATGCCGATGAGCACATCGAACAGGCCTCTTCGCAAATCCTGGATAATATCAATGCGCTCCACCGTACCGATGTCCGAATGCAGGTATTTTACCTTAATACCCAGGTCTGAATAGTAATCAGTAAGATCCTCTGCCATACGTTTGGTCAGTGTTGTCACCAGCACCCGCTCCTGGGCCTCCACCCGTTTGAGGATCTCCTGGTACAGGTCATCAACCTGTGTTTTGGCATCTCTGATCTCCACCGGAGGATCAAGCAGGCCCGTGGGCCTGACAATCTGCTCGGCCACCCGGACACCTGCTTTTTCCATCTCATAGTCCCCGGGGGTGGCCGACACAAAGATGGTCCGGGGCACCAGGTCCTTGAACTCCTCAAATTTCAACGGCCGGTTGTCCACGGCAGACGGCAGACGGAACCCGTGCCTGACCAGGGTCTCTTTCCTGGACCGGTCCGCTTTGTACATGGCCCCAAGCTGGCTGACCGAGATATGACTTTCATCAAAAAAGAGCAGGAAATCCTGATCAATATAATCCAGAAGCGTAGGCGGCGGTTGGCCCGGCGCACGACCTGTCAGATGCCGGGAATAATTTTCAATGCCGTTGCAATACCCGATCTCCTCCAGCATCTCAAGATCGTACCGGGTGCGTTCCTCCAGGCGCTGGGCCTCCACCAGCATATTCTGGTCATTCAAAAAGGCCAGGCGTTCCTTGAGTTCGGCCACAATACGTTCCACGGCCTGCTTCCGGGTCTTTTTATTGGTGACGTAATGGGAGGCCGGATAGATGGTCATCTGTTCAAATCGTTTGATCACCGTACCTTTCAGGCCATCAATTTCACTGATCTCTTCAATGGTGTCACCGAAAAAATCAATGCGGACCGCCTTATCCTCTTCATAAGCCGGAAAAATCTCCAGCCGGTCCCCCCGGACCCGGAAGGTGCCCCGGTGGAAATCCACGTCATTACGGGTGTACTGGATATCCACAAATTTGCGGATCACATCCTCCCGTGAAATCTCCATATCCCTGCCCAGGGTCACCCGCAGATCCAGGTACTCCTCAGGCGCCCCCAGACCGTAAATACAGGAGACCGATGCCACCACGATCACATCTTTTCGGGCCAGCACGCTTCGGGTGGCCGAGTGCCGCATTTTGTCGATCAGTTCATTGATGGAAGAATCTTTCTGGATATAGGTATCCGAGGCGGGAATATACGCTTCGGGCTGGTAATAATCATAATAGGAGACAAAATACTCCACGCAATTATCCGGAAACAGCATCTTGAACTCGTTGTAAAGCTGGGCTGCCAGGGTCTTGTTGGGTGCAATGATCAGGCTTGGCTTTTCCACCTGGCTGATGATGTTGGCCATGGTAAAAGTCTTGCCCGACCCTGTCACCCCCAAAAGCACCTGGTATTTTTCATCCGCCTTTACCCCCCGGACCAGATAGTCAATGGCCTTTGGCTGGTCCCCGGCCGGACCAAAGGGAGACACCAGATTGAATAGTCCCATATTTTTTCCTGTACTTTCCTCTTTTATAGACAGATACTTAGTGTTTAAATATAAATGTTTTTATACCACAAAGGAGATACAAACCCCATGGAAGAAAAAAAAGAGACCGTTGCCGTGGTGGGCGCAAGCCCCTTGAAGGAGAGATATTCCAACCAGGCCCAGGCTATGCTTGAAGAATACGGGCACACCCCCGTACCCGTAGCACCCAAACACGAAACCATTGAAGGCAAAACCGTTTATCACGCGCTTTCCGATGTTCCCCAGTCCATTGACACAGTGACCATGTATCTGGGCCCGGCACGGCAGGACAAGGTTATTGATCAAATTCTGGACATCAAACCCCAACGGGTGATCTTCAACCCCGGCACGGAAAACCCCCAGGCTTATGAAAAACTCAAAGCCGCCGGAATCAAGGTCCAGGAAGCCTGCACCCTGGTTCTTTTGAAAACCGGTCAATATACGAAATCCTTTAATCCTTAATACTCGATGATCAAGTTTTTGTTAATTTGTCCAACTTCGGCGTTGGAAAA
This sequence comes from uncultured Desulfobacter sp., assembly GCF_963666695.1. GTDB lineage: Bacteria > Desulfobacterota > Desulfobacteria > Desulfobacterales > Desulfobacteraceae > Desulfobacter. Next base: position 244,128 of record NZ_OY762947.1, on the reverse strand, counting down.
AATTTTTAATCCTCAAAATATATTGTATATTCCTCCGGTTAAAAATTGTTTCCGCCTTGAATTTGAACAAATTCCCTAAAAACTTGATGATCGAGTAATACGAATATGATATTTATTAGATTCATCTAAATTAATTTTTTTTTTACAACTAAATTTTAACAACCCATCTGGAAAGAAAAAATAAATGGAAACACAAACCGCCAAAGGGCATTTTATTGAAAACATTATCAAAGAAGATCTTGCCGAAAATAAAAACAACGGTCGCGTGGTCACACGCTTTCCACCGGAACCCAACGGCTTTTTGCACATCGGCCATGCCAAATCCATCTGCCTGAACTTTAACATGGCTCAACAGTTTAACGGGAAGTGCAACCTGCGGTTTGATGACTCCAACCCGGCCAAGGAAAAACAGATTTACATAGATTCCATCATGTCAACCGTTAAATGGCTGGGATTTGACTACGATACCCCGCTACATGCATCAGATTACTTTGATGCCCTTCATGACTTTGCCGTTGAACTGATTAAAACGGGCAAAGCCTATGTATGCAGTCTGTCCGCAGATGAAATGAGAGAATACCGGGGCACCCTCACCGAACCAGGCAAAAACTCCCCGTACAGGAACAGAAGTGTGGAGGAAAACCTGGATCTGTTCCGGCGGATGAAGGCAGGGGAATTTGATGAAGGCGAGCACACCCTGCGGGCCAAGATCGACATGACCTCCCCCAACATCACCATGAGGGACCCGGTAATCTACAGGGTCAAAAAAGCACCCCACCCCCGCACCGGGGATAAATGGTGCATTTATCCCATGTACGACTTTACCCACTGCATCTCCGATGCCTTAGAAGGGATCACCCACTCCCTGTGCAGCCTGGAATTTGAAAATCACCGGCCGTTGTATGATTGGATTCTGGATAATATAACAATCCCCTGCCATCCCCAGCAGATTGAATTTGCCCGGATGAATATCAACTATACGGTGTTAAGCAAAAGAAAACTGCAGCGTCTGGTCAGCGAAGGCCTGGTAACCGGATGGGATGACCCCAGACTTCCCACCTTGGAAGGCATGCGCCGCAGAGGATATACGCCGGCGGCCATCCGTAATTTCTGTGATGTGATCGGGATATCCAAAAAAGATAGCCGCATTGACATGGGCCTGCTTGAATCCTGCCTCAGAGATGATCTCAACGAAAATGCTCCCCGGGTTATGGGTGTTATCCGGCCTTTGAAAGTCACTCTGGAGAATTATCCCGAGGGACAGACCGAAACCCTGGCAGCCATGAATCACCCCAAAAAACCGGAAGCAGGCAAACGGGAAGTCAGTTTTTCAAAGCATCTCTATGTTGAGCAGGATGATTTCATGGAAGATCCCCCCAAAAAATTCTTCCGTCTGGGACCGGGCCGGGAAGTGCGCCTGCGGGCCGCTTACCTGATCACCTGCAAAGAGATCATTAAAAATGAGGCCGGGGAAGTGGTTGAACTGATCTGCACCTATGACCCTGAAACCCGCGGCGGTAATGCTCCGGACGGCAGAAAGGTCAAGGGGACCATCCACTGGGTAAATGCCCAGGACTGCATAGATGCCCAGGTCCGGCTTTATGACAGGCTTTTCAAGGATGAAAACCCGGAAAAAGACGGCCAGGATTTTGTGGAAAACCTCAATCCGGATTCCCTTGAAATTCTGGAACACGCCAAACTGGAAAGAAGCCTTGAAAAAGCCGAACCTGAGGCGGTGTACCAGTTTGAACGCTTAGGCTACTTCTGCCTGGACTCTAAGGAGAGTACGCCGGAAAAACCGGTTTTCAATCGCACTGTCACGCTTAGGGATACCTGGGCAAAGGTGGCAAAAAGATAAACGTATAGATCCCTTACTAAAAAAACCCGGCATGGAGAAAACCTGATTCTCCATGCCGGGCTTTTATTTTATAACTTTTACGCCGGGCGGCAGCCTTCCGGCAATCTTATTCAATGCGCCAGGTTGTACCCTGCGGTCCGTCCTCCAGTACAATTTTCATTGCCAAAAGCTCGTCGCGGATCTCGTCGGCCCGGGCAAAATTTTTAGACTTTCGTGCAGCAGCCCGCTCGGCGATGAGGCCCTCAATCATGGCTGGATCCACATCCTGGTCGGACATGGCCCTGTCCTTTTTGGCCGCAAAATAATCAGACGCCGACATCATAAAGATGCCCAAAATTTTTGACGCGAACCTGATATCAGCATAAATACCGGCCAGCAGTTTTCCGTCACTTTCCCCGGGTGCGTCATTGGCATCATCCAGCAGCTTATTGCCCTTCTTAACCGCGTCAAATATTTCGGCCATGGCCTTTGCGGAATTGAAATCATCGTTCAACGCCTCAACGATATCCGCCCATAAAGGACCGTGTTCCCCTCCGGCAGTTTCCGGGGTGATGCCTGCCTTGTCCAGACGTTCCAGGAAAGCATAAATACGATCAAGCCCCACGGACACCTCACGCATGCTGTTTTCACTGTAATCAATGGGGGAACGGTAATGCTTGGACAAAAGGAACATGCGAATCACTTCGGGACTGTAGTTGGCCAGTACCTCCTTGATCATGGTGAAGTTGCCCAGGGATTTGGACATCTTCTCATTGTTAATGTCCACAAATCCGTTGTGTATCCAATATTTGACAAAGGGAACGCCAAAGATAGCCTCGCTTTGGGCAATCTCGTTTTCATGGTGGGGAAAAATCAGATCCTTGCCCCCGCCATGGATATCAAAGCTTTCCCCAAGGTATTCGTAACTCATGGCCGAACATTCAATGTGCCAGCCGGGCCGCCCCTTTCCCCAGGGGCTGTCCCAGGAAGGCTCTCCGGGTTTGGCCGGTTTCCACAGGGTGAAGTCCATGGGGCTTCTCTTTTTCTCGTCCACGGCAATCCGGGCGCCGGCCTGCATATCATCGGGGTTGCGGTGGGACAGTTTTCCGTATTCACTAAAAGATGAAATGGAAAAATACACATCCCCGCCCGGCACATGATAAGCTTTGCCCTGGTCGATCAGACGCTGGACAAAACGGATAATATGATCAATGTGCTCAGTGGCTTTGGGCGCAATGGTGGGCCGAAGAACATTGAGCGCGTCCATTTCATCGTGAAATTCATCAATATATTTGGTGGTGATGGCGGTGCAGGACTCGCCGGTCTCATTGGATTTTTTGATAATCTTATCATCCACATCCGTAAAGTTGCGCACATAGGTCACCTCGTACCCGAGCTGCATCAGCCACCGGTACACCATGTCGAACACCACCACGGACCTGGCATGGCCGATATGGCTGGTGTCATATACAGTGGGACCGCACACGTACATACCGGCCTTATTGGCAGTAATTGGAACAAATTCCTCTTTTTTCCCGCTCAGGGTATTATAAATCCGTAAACTCATTGCTTTTTATCCTGTGTCTTAACTTTATTCGTATACAGCAGCACCGTAGCCTGGGCTGCAATGCCCTGTTTTCTGCCGATAAATCCCAGATGCTCTGTGGTGGTAGCCTTGATGTTCACACAGTCCGGGGACACTTCCAGGACATTGGCGATACAGGCGACCATGGCCTTTTTATGGGGACTCATCTTCGGGGCCTGGGCAAAGATGGTGCAGTCCAGATTGCCGACCATAAATCCCTTCTCCTGAATTTTCCCTTTGCATATGTGCAGGAACCGGGTGGAGTCCATGCCTTTATATGCCGGATCCGTATCCGGAAAGTGTTCCCCGATATCACCCAAGCCCGCAGCCCCTAAAAGAGCGTCACAAACGGCATGAAGCAACACATCTGCGTCTGAATGTCCTTTCAGACCCATGGGATGGTCAATCTCGACCCCGCCGATGACCAATTTAGGTCCGGCCACCAGTTCGTGGATATCGGTTCCTGTGCCTACCCTTATCTGCATCTGCGATCAAATCTCCTTTGCACCAAATCAGCCCCTTAATATATGCACCCTGAATCTAAAAGTCCAATTTAAAAACTAAACGTTCTTCATGTACAGATCTATTTTTTTGAAAAAGTCTTGGCAGATACGCCCTGCATAGCCACTAGCCGGGCAATGAGAACAGCCAGGTAAATCTGGCCGAATATGGCCTCCATGCCAGCCAGGGTTTGGGACTTATCGTTAACGGGGGACAAATCCCCATACCCCAATGTGGACAGAGTTACCATGGAAAAGTACCTTAAAATCCCCGGATTATCTATGATCGTTTCATGGGAAAGGGAAAACGACCCAGGGTATGCCAATTCCAGCATCAGATACAATTTGGCAAAAAACATGGCTAAAAACAGATAGACCACCAGGGCTGCCGATACCACGTCCCGGGTGACGACGGATGCCCGGAAAATAAACAGGAAAATAAGCAGAGGTATATAGGCCAGAAACATGGCCTGAATCACGGTAGAGGCCATGAGCATATGTTCTTCAAGGGTGTAAAAATATGCATACCAGACAAAAAACAAACAAGGCAGCATCAACGTAATGGAAGCGGCCAAGGACAATTTCTTGTCACCTATCACGGAAAGCACAGCCGTAAGTATAATCAATGAAAAGGTCATGTTAAAAAAAAGGGCACGATGACCAGGATGTAAAAAAAACGGGGCAGAAATGACATTGAAAAGTACAAGGCATAAAAGAATAGTATATTTATTTTGCATGAAAACGCGCAACATTTTTATTTATCAACTCCTTTTCATTTAGGACCCCGGAAGGAATTAATGCCACAAAATTTCGCGTCGAATTTTTGTTCACAAATCAAGTAATGATATAGCAGATCTCAACTATGAAAAAAAGTACATGGAAGTCAATCTATCAAATTTTTAGGGAATTTGTTCAAATTCAAGGCGGAAAAAGTTTTTTACCGGAAGAATATAATAAAAATGTCCGGGACTAATGTTCCGGACATTCTTAATGTAATGTTTCTTTTTAATCAAAGGTGACCGGGGTATAATCCTTAGGTAGGTGGGCTGTTCCCAGGGTGCAGGGCAGGCCCGAGGCCTGGGCGATATTGGCCGCGATCTTTTCAATGTCCGGACAGAATCCGCCGTTGGTCTTATCCCAGCCATCCTGGGTTTTAGACGCAAATGTACAGGTACACAAATGGATAGCCTCAGCCCCTTTCGACTTAAGGATTTTTGCCATGTCCGCCACATTGTCCCCGGGGCACCGACAGGTAAAGACGCCTGCCGGTATGCAGGCATCATAAGCACCAAACCCCTGGGTAGTTTCAATCATTGTTTTAAAACAATTGGTCAAAGGGCACCTGGTTTCATTTTTTTCGCACCGGATAATCCCTACTTTTGTCATACACACCTCCTGTTATCCTTACATCGTGTTTGAACGAGAAGTCACCTATCCGCGCCTTGCATCCGGGTAACTTTGTGGGCATGCGCCCCTCTGACGAGCCGTCCAAACACGGATTTTTTGTTCATGCACTAAAAAAAATTAACTAATTCTAACGCTGTCGGCCCATACCCCCGCCGCCCATGCCTCGGCCGCCGCCACCGCCCATGCCGCGACCGCCTCCCATACCTCTACCGCCACCGCCGCCCATGCCGCGACCGCCACCGCCGCCCATACCTCGGCCACCGCCACCGCCCATACCTCGGCCGCCCCCCATCCCGGGGGACTGGTAGTTTGGATCTGCCACGGGTCTTTGGGGGGCAGTTCCCGAATTCATGCCTGATTTTTCTTCAGCTGTGGCTTGGGTCGAATTTGTCAATTCATTATTTTTAAGCCGGTTCACGGCCTGGGCCACGGTACCTGTCTGCCCCGGATACACGGCCACACCGGCGGAATTAAAAACCTCCATGGCATTGGGACCGCAACTGCCCGTTAAAACTGCCTGGATACCTTTGGAAATCACAAAGGAGGCGGTCTGAATACCGGCGCCTCCGCCCAAATTCATGCTTTCATTGGGAAAACTCTCATATGCCATGGTGTCTGTATCAACGATCAAAAGAAAATCACACCTGCCAAACCTGGGATTGATCTCAGAATCCAGATCCTGGCCGTATGCACTGATTGCGACTTTCATAAATGCTCCTTAAACGTAAAGGGTTAAAAGGTTGCTGCACCATAAAATATTAGCAAAACCCGTACCAATTTTTATATTCTTTATTATCAGTATGTTATATTTTTATGTTCACTCCAGGCGCAGTAGAATAAAAACAAAGGGTCGCATAATTGCGATGGGTTATTATTGTATTGGTTAATGGTCAAGACAAATTACCCATCCCAGCGTATTCCATGATCCGCCAAATTTATTTATCCTTAACTTCCGTTTTTTATATTTGCCCTCTATAATACCCCAATGACGAAAACACCAAATAGCAACAAAACACTTGTGTTCACAGATCTTGACGGCACACTTCTGGATCATGACACCTATGGTTTTGAACCGGCATTACCGGCTCTGGCGATGCTTGCCCAAAGAAATATCCCCGTCATCCTCAATTCCAGCAAAACCCTGGTTGAAATACTTAAAATTCGCAGCACCCTTGGCAATTGCCACCCTTTTATTGCGGAAAACGGCTCTGTGGTGGCTGTGCCTGAACAGACATTTCCCGACCTTGCTCTTAAAGATCCTTTATTTCTACCCCAATCCGGACTTCTGGTCAGACGGCTTGGGGGTGACAGGAAAATGGTTTTAGACATATTAAACCATCTGCGGCAAACACATGGTTTCGCCTTTGAAGGCTTTGCAGATATGAACCCGGCCCGGCTTTCCCGGGTAACAGGGCTTACTGAAAATCAGGCCAGACAGGCGAGCCAGCGCCTGAGTACCGAGCCCGTTCTCTGGCAGGACACCCCCGAACGGTGGGAGGCGTTTGCCGGACATCTTGCAGACGCCGGCCTTGGCTGGGTCCAGGGAGGACGGTTTATTTCCATATCCCGGCCCTTTGATAAAAAAGACGGGGTGGCCTGTCTGCTGGATCTTTATACCGAGGGCATGGGCAGTGCCCCCTTCACCATTGGACTTGGAGACAGCCCCAATGACCAGGCCATGCTGGATATGATGGACATTGCGGTTGTGATCCGTTCGGCCCGCTGTGATCAAATTAAACTGAACCGCCCCCAAACCATTATCCGCACCACTGCAAAGGGGCCTGAAGGGTGGCAGGAAGCATTCAAGACCATTAACTTAACGCGTTAATGGCAAGAAACTGGAAACAAGAGACAAGAAATAAGTCGCTTTACACCTTATATTTATAAATTATTTTAAGCGAATAACGCATATGGACCGCAAACCTACAATACACAATGAAACTAAAGACACCAAAATGCAGAATTAAAATGGGCGCCGCAGGCGCTTCGCCCTCTTGTTTCTTGTATCTTGTTTCTAGTTTCATGTAAAAGGAGGTATTAATACATGGGCGATTTTCATCAAAACGGCATTATCACCATATTGCACAACCTCTCTCGACAACCGGTAGAAGAACTGGAAGCCCAGCTCAATGAATTTTCAAAAAAACGGCCCCTGGGTCTGGTGCTGCCCTCTCTTTTTTCCGAACTTGAGGGGCCGGCCCTGGCCCATATTGTGGAAGAAGTTGCCAAGGTCCCCTATCTGGATCAAATTGTTATCGGTCTGGACCGGGCCACCGAAGATCAGTACCGGCATGCATTAAAATTTTTTTCCCGCCTGCCCCAGCACCACCGCGTCCTTTGGAACGACGGACCGCGATTAAAGGCCATTGACAAAAAACTGGCACAGATGGAACTGGCACCTACGGAACCGGGCAAGGGCAGAAACGTCTGGTATTGTTTTGGATATGTGCTGGCTTCCGGGCTGGTAGATGCCGTGGCATTGCATGACTGCGACATTTTAACCTATGAACGCTCCCTTCTGGCCCGGCTGATCTATCCTGTGGCTCATCCCGACTTTACCTATAAATTCTGCAAGGGCTATTATGCGCGGTTCACCGAATCCAAAGTCAATGGCCGGGTAAGCCGGCTTCTGGTATCCCCCCTGTTATCCGCTCTGAAAAAAATCTGTTCATCATCCGAATCCCTGGATTATCTGGAGAGCTTCAGGTATCCCCTGGCCGGTGAATTTTCCATGGACACCGATGTGCTTGAAGACTTACGGATGCCCACGGACTGGGGACTTGAGGTGGGTATCTTGTACGAAATGAAACGAAATTACAGTCTTAACCGAATCTGCCAGGTGGACATTGCCGACACCTATGATCACAAGCACCAGCCATTAAGTCTTGAAAATGTGGATGCAGGGCTCTCCAAAATGAGCATTGACATTGCCAAGGCCATCTTTAAAAAACTGGCCACAGAAGGTGAGGTTTTTACCGCTGAAACCTTCCGGACCATTAAGGCCACCTATTACCGCCAGGCCCTTGATTTTGTGGAAATCTACCACAATGATGCATTAATGAACGGGCTGAACCTGGACCGCCACAAGGAAGAAAAGGCCGTGGAACTGTTTGCTGAAAATATCCTGGCCGCCGGAAACAATTTCCTTGAAGAACCCAATATAACGCCGTTTATCCCGGCCTGGAACCGGATTAAATCTGCGTTTACCGACATTATGGATGAATTAAAAGACGCGGTTGAAAAAGACTATGAACAATATCACCCTTAAGACTCCAGCCTGCCTGCTTGACAAAGCCAAGGCTCATCTTGAAATCATTTACCCCGGGTTGGATACAGACACCCTGGCCCGGAAGGCCATTACCGTTTTCGAACCGATTCATGATTCCCTGGATGACAGCTGTGTTTCAGCCACCCCCCTGTGGTCCGAAAAGGACATTGCCCTGATCACTTACGGCAATTCTCTTGTGGAAGAAGAGCACCGGCCCTTAAAAACCCTTGACCGGTTTCTGGAAGAATTTACCCATGAACGGTTCTCCATTGTCCATATCCTGCCCTTTTTTCCCTATTCATCGGATGACGGGTTTGCGGTGATGGATTATTACATGGTGAACCCGAGCCTGGGGGACTGGGCGGATATCCGGAAAATTGCCGGACGCTCCCGGCTTATGGCTGATCTTGTGGTCAATCATACCTCATCCCGGAGTTGGTGGTTTGAAAATTTCAAAAAAGGTGTCCATCCGGGAAAGGATTATTATGTGACCGTGGACCCGAGAAGTGATCTGACCCAGGTGATTCGCCCCCGGACAACGCCCCTGTTGCGGGAGGTAGCCACACCGGACGGACCCCGTTATGTCTGGTGCACATTCAGCCATGACCAGGTGGACCTGGATTTTAAAAACCCGGATGTCCTCATGGAATTTTTATCCATTATCCGCCATTACCTGGATAATGGAATACAGGTATTCCGGCTGGATGCCGTGGCGTTTCTATGGAAGGAGGCCTGCACCACCTGTCTGCACCTGGGGCAAACCCATAAAATTATCAAACTCATGCGCACGCTGATCCAGGCCCACGACCCCAGAGCCATCATCATCACGGAAACCAATGTGCCGGCCCGGGAAAACCTGTCTTATTTCGGCATAGGCGACGAAGCCCAGATGATTTACAATTTTCCGTTGCCCCCGTTTCTGCTCAACACCATGGTCACAGGCAACAGCAAAGGAATTACAGACTGGCTGAAAACCATGCCCGACACTATGGAAAGCACCACCTACCTCAATTTTATCGCTTCCCACGACGGCATTGGATTACGGCCGGTGGAAGACTATTTTTCCCGCCAGGAGATGTCACAACTCATCGATCTGATGAAGGCATTTGGCGGCAGAATCTCCACCCGGGCGCTCAATGACTACAAGGACAACCCCTACGAGATTAATATCAGCCTGTGGGATGCCATGAAAGGGACAATTCACTGCCGGAAGGATAATTTCCAGGCCGAACGGTTTATCTGTGCCCACACCATTATGCTGGGTCTCAAGGGCATCCCGGCCATTTATATTCACAGCCTGCTGGGCACGGAAAATGATTATGACCGCAGGGAAAATTTGCAGTCCAACCGGGCCGTCAACCGCCATATCTGGAACTATCCGGATCTGCGTAAAAAACTGACCAACCCCGACAACCACCATCATCAGATATTCTTTGCCCTTTGCGCCCTCATGGACAAAAGAAAACAGCAACCCGCCTTTCACCCGGATGCCGGGCAGATTACCTTTAACATAAACCGAAAAATTGTGGCATTCCAGCGCAGGCCGAATGAAGAAAGCAACGCCCCTGACCTGTTCTGCATTCACAATATCACAGACCAAGCCGTCACCATTCCCCAAAAAGATCTGCCCGAACAGTGGCAACGGTCAGGTGTGGATCTGATCCTGGAAAAAACCGTAGCGGTTGACTCGGGATTGAATCTTGCCCCTTACCAGTCCATGTGGATCACAATGACAAAATAACCAAAACCTTGACAGGATAATTGAATGACGCCCAGTGACATCTCCGGCCTTTCAAGACTGGATCTCAACCTATGGAAGGAATACCTGGACATTGCCCAGGAGTTCTGGCTGCCCCAAAGCCTAAAGAGCAGGACTCGTTTTATCATATTGCTGTGCCTTTTGATGGTCTTTGTGGCCTCTTTGCTTTTTTTGTTCGTTACCGTTACCACAACTGCCACCCACGCTTTTGCCCCTGATTTTGTTACTAAAACCGCGCCGGGCCTGATGGAATGGATCCAGGGCATTATCCACTCCCGGTTGATCTGGATTCTGGTTGCCGGCTTTCTTATTCCGGCCCTGGTCTTTTCCCTGTATTCAAAAAAACTGAAAGGATTCTTTTTGCCCTGGGGCATTCTTGGGATTCTTCTTTTGCTCTCATTCACGGTTTCCGGACTCAATGTGGTAATCAGCTATGTGGGTCGTTTTTTCCAGACCGCCCTTGCCCAGAAGGACCAGCCCACATTCTGGCGGTTCCTCTATGTGTATGCCTCGGTGTTTGTGATCGGCACCCCCATTGTGGTTATTTACTCATACATCAGAAAAAAACTGGGACTGTTCTGGCGGGAGTGGATCACCACCGGTTTCATTGACAATTATCTTAAGAACCGGGCCTACTATGCCCTGACCACCAGCAAGGAAATCGACAACCCGGACCAGCGGCTGGCTGAGGATTTAAAAGAGTTCACGGTGACCAGTTTAAGTTTTCTTCTTATCATTCTCGGTGCCGTTATCGACCTTGTGGCCTTTACCGGCATTCTGTGGTCCATTTCCAGACTATTGTCCGGCATCCTTTTCGTGTATGCCTTCTGCGGCACCCTGATCACCATATTCATCGGCAAGCGCCTGGTGGGGCTCAACTACAACCAGCTGCGCAAGGAAGCTGATTTCAGGTATGGCCTGATCCACATCAGGGACAATGCCGAATCCATTGCATTCTACCAGGGCGAGAAAGGGGAAAAAGAGCAGATCTTCAAGCGGTTCAAAGCCGCGCTGAAAAATTTTAATTTTCTAATCGGCTGGCAGCGAAATCTTGACTTTTTCACCACCGGCTACAATTACCTGGTCATTATCCTGCCGGCCATGATTGTGGCACCCATGTATTTTGCAGGCAAGGTGGAGTTCGGCGAGATATCCCAGGCTTCATTCGCCTTTGGCCAGGTGTTGGGGGCCTTTTCCATCATTGTCCAGTATTTTGACAGCATCAGCGCCTTTGCCGCCGGTATCAACCGTGTATCTACATTCAAGGACCGGCTTTTTAACGCATCCGGATCGAAAACGTCGGAAAACGGCTTGGAGGACCGGACCCGGATTCAACGTGTTGCCAAAGAGACCATACGGGTGCAAGACCTCACCTTGCAAACCCCTGATTACAAACGCACCCTGATCCAGGATCTGAGCCTTAATCTTGACAGGGGTGGAAGCATCCTGATCATGGGTCATTCCGGTGCAGGTAAAAGTTCTCTGCTGCGAGGCATCGCAGGACTCTGGGCTTCGGGCTCCGGTATTATTGAACACCCGCCGGCGGACAAGATCATGTTCCTGCCCCAGAAACCGTATATGGTGCTAGGCAGTCTGCGGGAACAACTCCAGTACCCCAGCGGGATCTATCTAGACGACGACCGGATCAAAGGAATCATGGAGACGGTCAATCTAACAGACCTGTACCAGAAAATGCAGCGGGCAACCGGGGATAACTCTTTCATAGACGCAGAAAATAACTGGGAAGAAATCCTTTCCCAAGGCGAACAACAACGACTGGCCTTTGCAAGGCTTTTGACCACAAAACCTGAGTTTGCCATCCTGGATGAAGCTACCTCTGCCTTAGATGTGGATAATGAGAAGGCCCTGTACAAAACCTTGTCTAAACTTGATATCACTTACATCAGCGTGGGCCACCGCCCCACGTTGAAGGCATATCACGATAAAATTCTGTTTATACAGGGGGACGGCGGATGGGAAATCCAAAAACCATCAACTAACCGAAATTTTGACTAAATCATAAACTTCAAGGACTTTATCGCACCAATAGCCGGCCATCATTGGCAATTTAAATTTTTTAATCGCTGCTACATGCACGAGTTCCGGGGCTTTTGCTGTACCTATATACACCAACTTTGCGTCTTGAATAATTTCAAAAGTTTATTTTAAGATTTGCCCAGCACCGTTCACCAGCTAAGGTTTCAGCAGGCGTGAAATCACAAAAAAGAAATAATTTAAATTTTCCAACGAAATTATATTTATCCCATCATCCCCCCAAAAACAAACTATCACCTGATAAGCGCCTGGCTATTTTATCCATAATATCTTGGGACATTTCCGGAGGACAATTCACTTGTTGTCATTCCAACCTATCACAAACAAACCACCCCCATAGAACAATCATATTGCGATTACATTTACCATAAAAACACAAAAATGTATACGTACTAGAACACATATGTAATAAAACCACGGGTAAATAAATCACAATCACATACCCGCACTTGCTTTAATCTGCCCCATGTCACTTCTATTTAAAATAATATTCCATAAATTCAATAGGTAGCACGAAGGCAGGATTTAAAAAAAAATATTTTTTTGTATTGGCTTATTTGTTGCGTAAGATATTTTTTATTGTGAACGCCAGGACTGCCTTTTTGGGTATTCCGCCATTGGTTAACTTAAAATAAAAAATGATTGGACTTAGAATTTGTAAAGGTTTTTCAAATGCCCTTTTTTAGAATGACTTGTAAACCACAGACTTTTGTTTATCACTGCTGCGTTTTTTTGTTGTATGACCATAGCTTCCTCAGCTTTGGCCAAAGATACCATTAAAATAGGGGTGCTTCACTCTCTGTCAGGCACCATGGCTATTAGCGAGACCACACTAAAAGACACCATTCTGATGCTGGTTGATGAACAAAACAAACAAGGCGGTCTTCTGGGTAAACAAATTGAAGCCGTTGTGGTTGACCCTGCCTCTAACTGGCCGCTCTTTGCTGAAAAGGCAAGGGAGTTGATTGAAAAAGACAAAGTGGCCGCCGTTTTCGGGTGCTGGACATCGGTCTCCAGAAAATCCGTTCTTCCCGTGTTTGAAGAGCTGAACAACCTGCTGTTCTACCCGGTTCAGTATGAGGGCGAAGAGTCGTCCAAAAATGTTTTCTATACCGGTGCTGCGCCAAATCAGCAGGCTATCCCTGCCGTTGACTATCTCATGAATGAGATCGGCGTCAAACGCTGGGTCCTTGCCGGAACCGATTATGTCTATCCCAGGACCACCAACAAAATTTTACAGGCATACCTGAAAGGCAAAGGGGTAGCCGACGCTGATATCATGATCAATTATACCCCCTTTGGCCACTCTGACTGGCAGTCCATAGTTGCCGACATCAAAAAATTCGGAACCACCGGCAAAAAAACCGCTGTGGTATCCACCATCAACGGCGACGCCAATGTTCCTTTCTACAAAGAGCTTGGAAACCAGGGCATTACCGCCGACAATATCCCGGTCATTGCATTTTCCGTTGGCGAAGAAGAACTCTCGGGCATCGACACGAAACCCCTTGTGGGGCACTTGGCTGCCTGGAATTACTTCATGAGTGTTGACGATCCTGCCAATGATGAATTTATTGAAAACTGGCATGTGTTTATCAAAAATGACAAACGGGTCACCAATGACCCCATGGAAGCGCACTACATTGGTTTCAACATGTGGGTTAAAGCCGTTGAAAAGGCCGGCACCACAGATCCCGACGCTGTCCAGGATGCCATCATCGGCGTTACCGTGCCAAACCTTACCGGCGGTTACTCTGCCATGATGCCCAACCATCATATTACCAAACCCGTTCTCATCGGGGAGATTCAGGAAGACGGTCAATTTGAGGTGGTCTGGCAGACCCCGGGCTTAGTGGTTGGCGATGCATGGTCGGACTTTCTACCCGGCTCCAAAGACCTGATCTCCGACTGGCGGGCGCCTTTAAAAAACGGTAACTTTAAGGTAACCAAATAGCCTGCATTTGTTTTAGCTTGACGCATCGCTCCGGCAGAGGGGATGCTTTATTCCCTCTGCCTACCCCTAACACACCATAAAAAGCTGCACCTGCTTGTCTTTTGGCAGGCGCCTGACATATTTGGCAAAATATTTTCCTAAGGGTTGAGTACTGATATGTTTACTTCCCCAAAACACCGTTTTCCCGCCCTGCTTTTTACCATAGCTTTTACGATGCTCATAGCGTGTTTTGCGGTTCATTCCGCAAATGCAGCAACCACAGCCTTTGATGAGGGACTTGAAAAACTTACACAGAAAAATTTTAACCTGAAGATTCAAGGGCTTGAGCAGATCGTTCAAAGCAAAGACCCCCAGGTGGAAAAACTTCTCTCCGCCCTACTTGAAGGTGGGCTTTACTACACCCAAAAAGGCAAAGAAGTGGTATATGCCTCAAAAAAAGACGGCCAATATACCACCACAGGGGTGCTGTCCAGTGAAGTAAGGCAGCAGGTCGGCAGCAGAAGTATCAAAAAAATCGGCATCAACAATAAGATCAGAAAAAAGTTGAAGGGATGGCTTTCACTACTTCAACTTTACCATGGCGCTCCCCAGGAACGTGCCGATGCGGTATACCGGCTTCTTGGGATGTTAAACCCGGAGATGGTGGACACCCTGAAAGACCTCTATGATAAGGAGGCCGATGGTAAATTTAGACAAGCCCTTGCAACAGCCATTGCCCTTGATAACCTGGAGACCGGAAACAAAGCGGCAAAGCTGTCAGCCCTGTCACAACTTAAAGGCAACCTCCAACCGGCCGTCAAGACGGGGTTGATAAAAATCATAAATAAAGAAAAGGACGAGGAAGTTCAAAAAAAAGCTTCAAGAACCCTTCAGAGCGTTGAATCAAGAATTACTTTTTACGGATTCTTAGAGACCCTATTTTTTGGGTTAAGCGCCGGCTCCATCCTGGTCCTTGCCGCCATCGGCCTTGCCATCACCTTCGGGGTTATCGGTGTGATCAACATGGCCCACGGCGAGCTGATAATGATCGGGGCCTATACCACCTGGGTGATTCAGCAGCTGCTGCCCAATCACCTCGGGCTGGCCATTTGCCTGGCCGTTCCGGGGGCATTTCTGGTATCCGCCCTTTCCGGCATTGCCATTGAACGATCCATCATCCGGTTTCTCTATGGTCGGCCCCTTGAAACATTACTGGCGACCTTTGGCGTCAGCCTTGTTCTCCAGCAGGCGGTCCGGTCCATTTTCTCACCCCTTAATCGTGCGGTCAGCACACCGGCCTGGATGAGCGGATCGCTGGTGTTAAACCCGGTCCTGTCCCTCACCATGAACCGAATTGTAATCTTCTTTTTTTGCCTGTTTGTATTTGGGGCCTTGTTTTTGATCATGAAAAAAACACCCCTTGGCCTTCAGGTGCGGGCGGTCTCCCAAAATCGGACCATGGCCAGGGCCATGGGGGTTCCGGCGTCACGGGTGGATGCCCTTACCTTCGGGCTTGGCTCCGGCATTGCCGGTGTGGCCGGTGTGGCATTGAGCCAGCTGACCAATGTCGGCCCCAATCTTGGCCAGGCCTATATCATTGACTCGTTCATGGTGGTGGTGTTCGGCGGTGTCGGCAATCTTTGGGGAACAATGCTTGCGGGCTTAAGCCTTGGGACGGCCAACAAATTCATTGAACCCTTTGCCGGGGCCGTGCTGGCCAAAATTATTGTTCTGGTTTTCATTATTCTCTTTATCCAAAAACGCCCCCAGGGGCTTTTTCCCCAGAAAGGGAGGGCCGCAGGTTAATCTATGGAACGTTTATCATTTATTTTTGACGACAAGCTGGGCCTCCCGCTTCTTATAGCCTTAGGCACCGCCATGGTCATGGTGCCGGTGTTAAACCTCATGGTGTCGGAAACAAGTTTTTTCCATATTTCTACCTTTACCATGTCGCTGTGGGGAAAATACCTGACCTATGCCTTGCTGGCCCTTGCGGTTGACATGGTGTGGGGGTATCTGGGGATTTTAAGTTTGGGCCATGGGGTTTTCTTTGGCCTGGGCGGCTATGCCATGGGCATGTATCTCATGCGCCAGATCGGCACAAGGGGCGAATACGGCCACCCCATTCTTCCTGATTTTATGGTATTTCTCAACTGGGACAAGCTTCCCTGGTTCTGGCACGGGTTTGACATGTTCCCCTTTGCCGCTGTCATGATTGTGCTGATACCCTGTCTGCTGGCCTTTATATTTGGGTGGTTTGCCTTTAAATCACGGGTAACCGGAGTGTATCTATCCATCATTACCCAGGCATTGACCTTTTCGGTCATGCTGGCCTTTTTCAGAAACGAAATGGGATTCGGCGGCAACAACGGGCTGACCGATTTTAAAGACCTTTTAGGGTTCTCGCTGCTCAGTGACGAAACCAAGGCAGGGCTTTTTGCCGTTACGACAGGAGTTTTAATCCTTGCCTACATTGCCTGCCGGTATATGGTTTACTCTAAACTTGGACGGGTTCTAACGGCCATACGGGATGCCGAAGACCGGGTAAGATTTTTCGGATATCATGTTGAAAAGGTAAAACTCTGGATTTTTGTCTTTTCCGCCGGCATTGCCGGCATTGCCGGTGCTCTTTATGTCCCCCAGGTGGGTATCATCAACCCATCAGAATTTTCCCCGCTAAACTCCATTGAAATTGTGGTCTGGGTGGCCGTGGGCGGCAGGGGAACTCTGTACGGCGCTGTTGCTGGAGCTTTGGTGGTCAACTGGGCCAAAAGCTATCTGACCGGCGCCCTGCCGGATGCATGGCTTTTTGCCCTGGGCGCTCTTTTTATTGTGGTGACGATTTTTCTGCCCAAGGGTATTGCGGGCCTGATCCGGCTTCGAAAGGAGGCTGCATGATTCAACCCCTTAAAGCTTTCCGGGAATTCTGGCCAAGGGATCGTGTGTTTGATTTTCTGATCCCTGACATCCCACCCGTTTTAGACACCAGCCACAAGGTAATTCTATACCTTGAAGGAATCAGCGTCAGTTTTGACGGGTTCAAAGCCATTAATGACCTGAACCTCTATGTGGATGAAGGGGAGCTGCGCTGTATTATCGGCCCCAACGGTGCGGGCAAAACCACCATGATGGATATCATCACCGGCAAAACCAAACCCGATTCCGGCATTGCCTGGTTCGGCCAGACCATTAACCTTTTATCCCACAGTGAACCTGAAATTGCAGAGGCCGGCATTGGCAGAAAATTTCAAAAACCCACCGTATTTGAAGAACATACCGTATTTGAAAATCTCGAGCTTGCCATGGCATCGGATAAACGGGTACTTCCCACCCTTTTCACGTCACTTACGGGCGAGCAGCGGGATATGATCGACCAGACCCTTGAAATTGTCGGCCTTTTAGAAGTGTTCCGTACACGGGCAGGCGCCCTTTCCCACGGCCAAAAACAATGGCTTGAGATCGGGATGCTTTTAATGCAAAAACCTGTCCTGATGCTGGTAGATGAACCGGTGGCGGGCATGACCCGCCAGGAAATGGAAAAAACCGCCGAGCTTCTGACCTCCCTTGCCGGCAAACGTTCGATCATCGTTGTTGAACATGACATGGATTTTGTCAGGTCCATTGCAAGAAAAGTGACTGTCCTTCACCAGGGCTCCATTCTGGCCGAAGGTAACATGGATGAAATCCAAAACAATCCAAAGGTCCGGGAAGTCTACCTGGGAGAATAAGCATGCTTACAATAGAAAACCTGAACCAATATTACGCTGAAAGCCACACCTTGTGGGATCTTTCACTTTCAATCAAGGAGAAGTGCTGCACCTGCCTGATGGGCAGAAACGGCGTGGGAAAAACAACGCTACTCAACTGTATCATGGGCCTTGTTCCCGTTAAAAGCGGGGCCATATACTTTCAGGGGGACAATATCATTAAAAAAAAGGCTGAGCACAGGGCGGGTTTGGGCATTGGCTATGTTCCTCAGGGACGCCAAATTTTTCCGCTCCTGACCGTTGAAGAAAACCTGACCATTGGCCTAACCACGGTACGGAAGGGAGGAAAAAAAATCCCGGACCTGGTTTTTGAGCTTTTTCCTGTGTTACAAGAGATGTTGAAACGCCGGGGCGGCGATCTTTCAGGTGGGCAGCAGCAGCAACTTGCCATTGGAAGGGCCCTGGTGCTGGACCCTGCCCTTCTTATTCTGGATGAACCCTGCGAAGGCATCCAGCCCAATATTGTCCAGGAAATCGGGGATATCATTAAACGACTGGTTCAGGAGGTAAACATGACCGTGCTTTTGGTGGAACAAAAACTTCACTTTGTCAAACAGACGGCAGACCACTTCTTTATCATGGACCGGGGACGGCTCATGGCCGACGGCAATATTTTACAGATTAACGATGAACTTATCAGCAAGTATCTGACCGTGTAACTTTAAGATGTGTTCCTTTCACCCAATACCGGCCGATGAAAGCAAAGCGGGCTGGCTTGCGTCTTTAAGCCTTTATCTTGAAAAAAAGGAAGGCAAAACCATACTGGCAAAGATAAACCGCAAAGGCCCGTTAACCATTCAACAGCCCTTATATACTGAAGACGGCACCTGCCACATTTACCTGCTGCATCCGCCGGGCGGTCTTGTGGGCGGCGATGTCCTTGACCTTGCCCTTTATGCCGGGGAAAACACCCATGCCCTTTTGACTACGCCGGGGGCGACCAAATTTTACCGCTCCAGTGGCCGGCAGGCGGTACAGACCCAGACCCTGACCGTGGCCAACGGATCAATCCTGGAGTGGTTTCCCCAGGAGACTATTTTATTCAAAGGGGCCATGGGCAACCTTGTAACAACCGTTCATCTTGCCCCGGAAGCGGTGTTTATGGGATGGGAAATTCTGTGTTTGGGCCTTCCCGCACTCAAAAAGCCCTTTGCACCTGGACAGTTGAAGTCAACGGTCATCCTGTTCAACGACTCAACCCCGCTGCTGTTTGAAAAACTTAGGGTTAAAGACGAAAAAGATATTGCCGGACCGGCAGGATTAAGAAACCAGCCGGTTACGGCGACGTTCTGGGCCTATCCGGTTCAAGAACAATTATTCAGGCAGGTTCAAGAAAATGGCCCCATGTGCAAGAAAGATCTTAGCATGACGTTAATGGATGATCTGCTTGTGGCACGATACCTGGGAGATCATCCCGGACAGGCCAAAGAACAATTTGAAACCCTGCGGCAAATCCTTGCCCCTGAACTGACGGGCAGACAAGCTGCCGTGCCGAGGATATGGAACACCTAAACAACGAGGATAAACAATGGAGCTTACACCAAGAGAAAAAGACAAACTGTTGATCTTTACTGCGGCGCTTCTTGCGGAACGGCGCAAAGCCAAAGGGCTGCTTCTCAACTATCCCGAGGCGGTTGCCTTTATCAGTGCTGCGGTCATGGAAGGCGCGCGGGAAGGCAAGACCGTTGCCGAACTTATGGATTACGGCCGCACACTTCTTTCCAAAGAAGAAGTCATGGAGGGCGTGGCCGAGATGATCCATGATGTGCAGGTTGAAGCCACATTTCCCGACGGTACCAAACTGGTGACCGTCCATAACCCCATACTCTGAAACTCAATGATCGAATGAAGCAAGAGGTGCCTATGATTCCAGGAGAAGTGATCACAAAACAGGGAGACATTACCATCAATGAGGGACGGCAGACCCTAAGCCTTACGGTGGTCAACAGCGGCGACAGGCCGATTCAGGTGGGGTCCCATTACCATTTTTATGAAACGAACAAGGCCCTGTCCTTTGACCGGGAAAACACAAAGGGCTTTCGCCTCAACATTCCATCCGGCACCGCCATCCGGTTTGAGCCGGGCCTTGAGCGGACAGTCGAGCTGGTGGCCTATGCGGGAGACCGCAGGGTGTTCGGATTCAACCAAGCCGTTATGGGCAGCCTTGATCGGTCAAAATAAGGAGAGCAGATGACTAACGTTAGCAGAAAAGCCTATGCAGAGATGTTCGGCCCCACCACGGGAGACCGGGTGAGACTGGCCGATACAGAGCTCTTTATCGAGGTAGAAGAAGATAAAACCATTTATGGCGAGGAGGTCAAATTCGGCGGTGGGAAAACCATCCGGGACGGTATGGGGCAAAGCCAGGTCTCCTGCAAGGATGCCGTCGATATGGTGATTACCAATGCCTTGATTATCGACCACTGGGGAATCGTCAAAGCCGA
Source organism: uncultured Desulfobacter sp. (assembly GCF_963666695.1). Taxonomy (GTDB): domain Bacteria; phylum Desulfobacterota; class Desulfobacteria; order Desulfobacterales; family Desulfobacteraceae; genus Desulfobacter. The sequence goes on along the minus strand of NZ_OY762947.1, from coordinate 223,573 downwards.
TGTCGGTATCAAAAACGGCCGAATTCATGGTATCGGAAAGGCTGGTAACCCCGATGTCCAGCCCGGGATTGACATTATTGTGGGGCCCGGTACGGAAGCTGTGGCAGGCGAAGGCCATATTCTCACGGCAGGCGGCATTGACGCCCACATTCATTTTATTGCCCCCCAGCAGATTGAAGAAGCCCTTGCCTCAGGTATCACCACCATGCTTGGCGGCGGTACCGGCCCTGCCACCGGAACCAATGCCACCACCTGCACCCCAGGCCCCTGGAATATCGTTAAAATGCTCCAGGCCGCTGATGCTTTTCCCATGAATTTGGGATTTATGGGCAAAGGAAATGCCAGTCTGCCTATTGCCCTTGAAGAACAGGTGGCTGCAGGGGCCATGGGCCTAAAGCTTCACGAGGACTGGGGCACCACGCCGGCGGCAATTGACAACTGCCTTGCCGTTGCAGATAAAATGGACGTTCAGGTGGCCATCCACACGGATACCCTCAATGAATCCGGATTTGTGGAACAGACCATGGACGCCTTTAAGGGCCGTACTATTCATACCTTTCACACCGAAGGGGCAGGAGGTGGCCATGCCCCGGACATCATCCGGGCCTGCGGGCTGCCCAACGTGTTGCCCTCGTCCACCAACCCAACCAGGCCCTACACGGTCAACACCATTGATGAGCACCTGGACATGCTCATGGTCTGCCACCACTTGGACGCCAAAATTGCCGAGGACATTGCCTTTGCCGAGTCCCGGATCAGAAGGGAAACCATCGCGGCTGAAGACATTCTCCACGACCTGGGCGCATTCTCCATGATCGCATCAGACTCCCAGGCCATGGGCCGGGTCGGTGAGGTCATTATCAGAACCTGGCAGACCGCACACAAGATGAAAGTACAGCGGGGAAGCCTGAAACAGGACCCTCAAACCCATGACAACACCAGGGTGAAACGGTATATTTCAAAATACACCATCAATCCGGCCATCTGCCAGGGAATTGCCCATGAGGTCGGATCCATTGAGGTGGGGAAATTTGCCGATCTGGTCCTATGGAAACCTGCGCTTTTCGGGGTCAAACCCTCCTTGGTCATTAAAGGCGGCATGATCGCGCTTGCTCCCATGGGAGACCCCAATGCCTCCATTCCGTTACCCCAGCCGGTCCACTACCGGCCCATGTTCGGTGCCTTTGGAAGAGCCCGGCATGAAACCTCGATCTCCTTTGTGTCGGGGACTGCTTTGGAAAAGGGCATGCTGGATAACGCCGGCCTGCAATCACGCCTTATCCCGGTAAAGGCGTGCCGGGCCATTGGAAAAAAAGATATGATCCACAACACCTATCAGCCTCATATGGAAGTTGACCCCCAAACCTACGAGGTCAGGGCCGATGGTGAACTGTTAACCTGCGAACCGGCGTCCGTTCTTCCCATGGCGCAACGGTACTTTTTGTTTTAACCATGATTAAATTAACCCATAAAACCCAAACCCAAGTGTCTGAATCGGCCACCCTTACCCTGCCCTGGGAAAAAAGAATCAAAAGCCGCCAGCGGCTGGTGCTGGACAACAAGGATGAGGCCGGTCTGTTTCTTGAGCGGGGACAGATTTTAAGAAACGGGGATATGGTGAGCAGTGACGACGGGTTTCATGTAAAAATTATTGCCGCCCGGGAACAGGTCTCCACGGCCCGGGCCAAAACCTCCCGGCAACTCAACCTTGCCTGTTACCATTTGGGTAACCGCCATGTTGATCTTGAAATTCAGAATGATTTTATCCGTTATCCCCATGACCACGTTCTGGACGATATGGTCAGGGGGCTTGGCCTGACCATCACCGTGGAGCAGGCCCCTTTTGAACCTGAAACAGGGGCATATGGCAATGGTCACCACCATCACCACTAATGGATCAAAATCGTCGGAGACTCCCATGAAAACACCATGGCTGATCCGGCTCATGCACCTGGTAAGCCCGTCGCTTCCCACCGGGGGGTTTGCTTATTCCCAAGGCTTGGAATGGGCCGTTGAAAAGGACTGGATCAATGATGAAACAACCCTTGAACTATGGCTTTTAAATGTTTTGGAAACCAGCATGACCCATGTGGATATTCCGCTGCTTCAACGCCTTTACCGGGCGGTTGAGCATCAGGACCTTGCCGCCTATACCCGGGCGACCCAGTGGGTAAGGGCCTGCCGGGAGACAAAAGAACTTCGCAACGAAGAAGAACATCGGGGGAGGGCCATGGCGGCCATCATCAAAGAGTTAGGCCTTTGCCATGGCAGCATGGCGCCATCTGCTGAAAAATCAGACCATGAGAAATGGCAAAAGGTCATTGCCTCATCCCAGCTGGCGGGGTTTGCCTTTGCCGCAGCGCTATGGGAAATTCCAGTTAAAGCCGCCGCCAAAGGGTATCTGTGGGCGTGGCTTGAAAACCAAGTACTTGCCGCCGTAAAAATTATCCCTTTGGGCCAGAGTTCAGGCCAGAGGGTCCTGGCAAGGCTATCTCCTGTAATCGACACTGCGATTGTCATAGGATTGCAGATTGAAGGCACTGAACAGATGGGAAGCTCTTTGCCGGCCCTTAGCATGGCCAGCAGCGGCCACGAAACACAATACACCAGACTTTTCAGATCATAATTTTTAGATCATAAGGAGAAGAAATGAGCAAAACAACACCACTTCGCGTAGGCGTTGGGGGACCGGTGGGTTCAGGTAAAACAGCACTTCTTGAAGCCATCTGCCTGAACATGAGGGACCGGTATGAACTTGCCGTGGTCACCAATGATATTTATACCCGGGAAGATCAGGAGTTTCTGATCCGCAGACAGGCCCTGTCTGCCGACAGGATAACGGGGGTTGAAACCGGCGGTTGTCCCCACACAGCCATCCGTGAAGATGCCTCCATGAACCTGGCAGCGGTAGAAGATCTTTGCCGAAAGTTTCCAGATCTTGACCTGGTACTGGTAGAAAGCGGCGGAGACAATTTAAGCGCCACCTTCAGCCCGGAGCTAGCCGATCTATCCATCTATGTCATTGATGTCTCGGCAGGGGACAAAATCCCCCGGAAGGGGGGCCCCGGCATTACCCGGTCCGATCTTCTGGTGATCAACAAGGTGGATTTAGCCCCCCTGGTCGGCGCATCCCTTGATGTCATGAAACAGGATGCCCTCCGGATGAGAGGGGATAAGCCTTTTGTCTTTGCCAATATGAAAACCGGCCAAGGCGTTGATGGCATCATCGCCTTTCTGATTCACGAGGGTATGCTTGAAAGATAAACCGTTTAGGGGGATGCAAAGCAAAAGGTCCATGCCGCATTTAAGCGGCAATCAGGGGAAGGAACGGTCGGTTTACTGAATATGCCAATGCCATAACACGTTTGACCATATCCGCCCCATAATATCTTTCAGCCTTCTCTTTTTCCTCTTCCAACGACAGATCAATGGAAGTTGATCCGGACTCAAAAAAGAAGTGGTAAAGATTTTTCTCTATTGGCATTTTGGCATAAATTTCTTTAAGCCTTTGGGCAAACGTATTTAAATTTAGCCGAAGAGCTACGGCTGGATTGTTGTTCACATAGGAAAAGGACGGAATCTCTCCAATCTTCTCAAACAAAAGGATATCTTCGTAAATTTTTAAATATTTAGGATGAGTCGTAATTAATAAATCATCCGCATGAATGGTATTCATCGCATATGACACGATCATACGATTGCCCAACATGGGGATATTTTTATTCCCTTTCCGGTATAACGGATGTGTTGCCAAGCACCCGACTTCAACAACGCGGCGACCCTGGTTTCTTAACACGTCCACCTGCCGCTGAAATCCAATGTCCATGGGAAGGCCTCCTTGGTCATTATCCGGAAACAAGCTGGCCGTATATATGGGCATCTTTTCACCCTGACCATCCGTCAAGCACCCCATAAAGACCCTGGTCTCAGAATTGGAATGCTGCGGGATAATTCTCAATGGAGGCGAGCAAGGCTGAATAAATCCAGCGTCGACATAAACATCATGTAACAACCTGAAACAGGACATGTACTCTTCGACACTAGATGCGTCACAAAAGGTAACACCATCCAGGTTGGTTTGAAAATGAGGGATGCCACCACGGATGATCTTTTTTCTAAAATTAGACGGCAGCCAAGGTAATAACGATTTGAATAATGTACTTGATATGTTCATAGTTTTTCTGTTTTTAATAATTGATTTGATACGCTCATAACCTCGGCATGTTTTAAGCATTTTTAATGCCAGGCTAAAAAACACAAATTTAAGAGGAGACTAAAAAACCTTTGTATAAAAACACTTATCGGATTTAGTTATAAACACCTTTAAAATAAAAAAAACAACGTTACAAAAAACTGCACATCCTAAGGAGCAAACCCTGATATGATTATGATGGCGTATTGCCGAAAGTTATTGTATAACAGCCATGGGCTGAACATGATATATATATGGTTACCCAAACTCAACCCACAACACATGAAAGTAATTTAACAACGTATTGGAACTTTCACATAAAAATCTGTCATGAATAATATTAAACGTTGCGATTGGGTGACCAGTGACCCTTTATACGTCCGTTATCATGATACGGAATGGGGGGTGCCGGTACACGATGACCGAAAAATTTTTGAATTTCTCATCCTGGAAGGGGCTCAGGCAGGCTTATCCTGGCTGACGATTCTCAAACGCCGCCAGGGATATTGCAATGCATTCTGTAAATTTGACCCTGAGAAGGTAGCTCGGTTCAGCGAGGCCGATATTCAAAAACGGCTGCAAGACCCCGGCATCATCAGAAACAAACTAAAGGTCCGTTCTACAGTTACCAATGCCCAGGCGTTCTTAAAGATCCAGGAAGAATTCGGCTCTTTTGACGCATATGCCTGGCGGTTTGTGGATGGGGCTCCCATCATCAACCACTATACCAGCCAGGACCAGGTTCCGGCTACGAGCCGTCAGTCCGACGCATTTTCAAAGGACTTATGTAAGCGCGGGTTTAAATTTACCGGGCCCACCATCATCTATGCCCACATGCAGGCCACGGGCATGGTGAACGATCACCTGGTATCCTGCTTTAGATATAAAGAGGTAATGGCCTGAAAAAGGAACGCAAATCATGATCATTGTCACCACCAAACAGATGCAGCAAATGGATAAAAACACCATTGAGACCTTTGGTATTCCAGGCCGGGTACTCATGGAAAATGCAGGCCGGGGTGCCTTGGAAATGCTTTCCGACCACTTTGACCTTGAAGGGGTTAGGGTGGCTGTGGTGGCGGGCCGGGGCAACAACGGCGGAGACGGGTTTGTAATTGGACGTTATCTCATGGAGATGGGGGTAAGCGTCAGCTTCTTTCTTTTATCCACCCGGGACCGGGTCCAGGGCGATGCCGGGGCCAATATGAATCTGGTGGTGAAACTTCTGGCCGAACATCCCCTGTCACAGTTTATTGAAATCCCTGACAAAGAGTCCCTGGAAGCGGTTGCCGAAGTCCTGCAGGACCATGATCTGTTTGTGGACGCTATTTTCGGCACAGGACTTAATTCCGATGTCCGGGGCATTTACCGTGATGTGATTGAACGGATCAACGATTCGGGCAAAGCGGTTTTCAGCGTGGACATCCCTTCGGGAATCAATGCAGATACAGGTGCCGTCTGCGGGGTAGCCATCCAGGCCGATGCCACAGCCACCTTCGCTTTTGCCAAGACCGGACACATCCTATACCCGGGCAATTTTCACACTGGCGACCTGGAGGTGATTGACATCGGCATCCCCGGTCACATTGCAAAAGCAGAATCTCCCGATATTTTCCTGCCTGAATCCCATGACATTGCAGACCTGATACCGGCCAGGGATTTCAACGCCCACAAGGGTAGTTTCGGTCATCTGCTGGTACTGGCCGGATCGCCGGGCAAAACCGGGGCTGCGGCATTGTGCGCCAACGCTGCCATGCGAACCGGTGCAGGCCTCGTGACCTTAGGCGCCCCTGAAAAGCTTATGCCTGTCATTGAACCCATGGTCATTGAACCCATGACAACCGCGCTTGTCCAGACTACGTCCGGCGGCTTGGATGCCGCAGCCTTGGATGACATTATTGCACTTTTGGCAGACAAAGCCGCTTTGGCTTTAGGACCCGGCATAGGCACGGATCCCGGGACCCAGGAACTGATAAAAGGCATTATGTCCATTGCATCCGTACCCATGGTCATTGATGCCGACGGCCTGAACTGCATTGCAAACAATCCTGACATTATCCGCACGGCCAAAGCTCCGGTAATCCTTACCCCCCACCCAGGTGAAATGGCCCGTCTTACTGGGAAAACCACTGCGGAGATTCAACAGAACCGAATGGAAACCGCCCGGAACTTTGCAGAGGAATACAAGGTTATCCTGGTACTCAAAGGCGCCCAGACCCTTGTGGCCTGCCCGGACGGGGCCGTATTTATCTGTCCCACGGGCAATCCCGGCATGGCTTGCGGCGGCATGGGGGATGTACTCACCGGCATGATTGGGGCATTCCTAGCCCAGAATCTGCCTCCTGAATCCGCTGCCCTTGCAGGCGTTTATGTTCACGGGCTGTGCGGGGATCTTCTGGCCCAAGACCACACCTTTGGTTTTTTAGCATCAGATATGGTGGCGAACATTCCCCAAGCGTTAAATACAATTTTATCATGAAAGAAATTATATCCCAAACCCCGGAACAGACCCAGGAGGTGGCCAGGCGCCTGGGCCTGTACATCCAGAAACAGCACTTAAGTTGCGCCATGGCCCTGACGGGGGATCTTGGCTGCGGCAAAACCTGTTTTGTCCAGGGCCTTGCCAGGGGGTTAGGCGTGGAGGACGGGTACTATATTACCAGCCCCACCTTTACCATAATGAATGAGTATCCGGCAGGAGAAATGCGTCTGTGCCACCTGGACCTGTACCGGCTTTCAGACCCGGACGAGTTGGACTATATCGGTATTGAGGACCAGATGGGACAGGACAGCGTCACCGTGGTGGAATGGCCTGACCTTCTCATTGAAACCGGATTTATATTTGATCTTCACATCCATTTTGAATTTGATGTCGATTTTAATAGAAAAATAACCTTTTCCCCATCTGGACAAGCCGGAACAAATCTGCTAAGCAATCTATCCTTGTAATAAATATATTAATAAAAGCTAAAATTTTGGGAGTTACAATGGCGTTACGGGTGCAAAAATTTGGCGGCACATCTGTGGCAGATATCGAAAGGATCTCCAAAGTGGCCGACCGGGTACAAAAGGCCCATGAAAACGGAGACCAGATGGTTGTGGTGCTTTCGGCCATGGCAGGCGTGACAAATAATCTAATCAGCCTTGCCGGACAGGCATCCGAAAACCCGGACAAACGGGAGCTGGACGTGCTTTTGGCAACCGGAGAGCAGACCACGGCGGCCTTAATGGCCATGATGCTTAAATCAAGGGGCCTTAAAGCTAAATCTTTCTTAGGTTTCCAGGCCGGCATCCATACCGATCATATGTCAGGCAAGGCCAGAATCCGGGATATCGACAGCCACAACCTGCGTGTGGCCCTGGATGAGGGAAATATTGTCGTGGTGGCAGGCTTCCAGGGTGCAGACGACCACGGAGACATCACCACTTTAGGCCGGGGCGGCTCCGATACTTCGGCTGTTGCCATTGCCGCATCACTCAAAGCCGATGTCTGTGAAATCTTTACGGACGTAGACGGAGTGTATACAACCGATCCAAGGATCTGCCCCAAAGCCAGAAAAATCAATAAAATTTCCTATGACGAAATGCTTGAAATGGCCATTCTGGGAGCAAAGGTCCTCCAGATCAGGTCTGTGGAATTTGCAAAAAAATACAATGTGCCCGTGCATGTCCGGTCATCATTCAATGAGGAGGAAGGAACCATGGTTGTCAACGAAAGTAAAAATATGGAAAGCCCGGTGGTGTCTGGCGTCACCTGTGACATGAATGAAGCAAGAATTACATTCAAGCGCGTCCCGGACCAGCCCGGCATCTCAGCCAAGGTTTTTGGTGCCCTTGCCGAGGCCGGTATCTCAGTAGACATGATCATCCAGAACTCCCGCACCGGCGGTGAAACAGACTTGACCTTTACCGTGACCATGGACGATTTTGACCGGGCAATGGAAATTTCCGAAAAGGTGGCGGATCAGATCCACGCCGGCGAAATAAGAACCGCCACAGAGATTGCTAAAGTATCAGTAATCGGCTTGGGGATGAAAAGCCATTCCGGCGTGGCGGCGGTGATGTTCAAGGCTTTGGCTGAAGAAAACATTAACATCCGGATGATTTCAACCTCTGAAATCCGTATTTCATGCGTAATTCTGGCCAAATATGCGGAACTGGCCGTCAGGACCTTGCATACTGCCTTTGGTCTGGACAAAGAACAATAATTAAAAACGAATCTTTTTCGCTTTTTTAAAAGCCGGTCTGTCGGGCGGCCCTACGTGACAGGGCTGGACAGACCGGCTTCAATTTCTCCGGCCACCTTTTCAGCGGCCCGGGCCGGGTCTTCAGCGTCCCGGATGGGCCGGCCAATAACAATATAATCAGAACCAGCCTGCACAGCCATCGCCGGTGTAACAACCCGTTTCTGGTCATCCCCGGGTGTCAGGTGCCATTGGGGCCGGATCCCCGGCGTAACAGTCAGACATCCTTTACCAAATTGCGCTTTCAACATGGCCGTTTCCTGCCCTGAGCACACCACACCGGCACATCCGGCGTCCAAGGCCATGCGGGCCCGCAGCAGCACCAATTTCTCCGGGGCATTGACATATTCATCCTTAAATCCCTGGGCACGGACCGTATCCGCGTCATTATCCGTAAGCAGGGTCACGGCAAGCACTTTGGTCTTTCCGGCATTTTCAACGGCTGCCCCAAGCATTTTTTGTGAAGAAGCACCATGGACGGTTACCAGATCCACGCCAAGATCCGCCACCCGGGCCATGGCCCGGCCAACCGTGGCGGAGATATCATGCAGTTTTAAATCCAGAAAAATACCTGCACTGGACATCTTTCTAACCATCTCCACCACAGCCGGTCCCTGGCGGATAAATAGTTCAAGGCCGATTTTAAACATCCCCACCCTGCCGTCAAGTTTACGGATATGTGACTGAGCCGCCTCCATGGAGGGGAAATCCAGAGGAAAAATAATATATTCTATTGCTGTTTTCTGCATAAGCGCCTTTTGCGATCTTAGGGTTGACACAAATGAAAATTTGTGCAGATCTTACCACAAACGGCTTTTTTTTGCCTTGAAAAAATTATGGACAAAAAACTAGTAAACCATAGTTAATGCCTATCCGGGAATTAAACTTTTTGTTGATTCTTTAAAACTTGATCATCGAGTAAAAAATTTTTACGGTATTAGGATGGTTATCCTTGCCTTCCGGGGACCAAACTTTATAATATACCGATGTAAAATATTAACAGCCATTAATTCCGGCCCAATCAAATACAACGAAAGGGAACGCAATGCTTAAAAATTTATATCCTGATTCCCTGGAAGCATCCGGAAGATATCTTCGAATAAGTCTCAAAGAGATCTCCGACCTTAAACTTCCTTATACCCCAATTACCTATTCTGTATGGTATGAATATGCCTCGGGCCGGAATCCTGAACTATACAAAGAGATCCAGGCAGCCCGGAAAAAAAAGGAAATCATAGACAATAAAAAAGTCTTTGAATGGTTCAGGCACTATGTTTCCGACAGGCCATTGCTTGTAACCAAAAAACAAACGATAAAAGCGGAAAGCCTTCTTAATGAAATGACCTCCCGCCTTACCGAGGCTGGAAACCGTATGGGCCAGCAGGGAGATCAGCTCAAAGCCCATATCGAGAATTTGAACAGCGCGTCAAGCGAACCGGACATCAAAAATATTTGCCGGGATATTATTTTGGAAACCCAACGGATCATTGACGGCAATACAGACCTTAAAAACAATGTTCACAAGACTATCAACGAACTTGGTGCGCTAACACTGGAACTTAAAAACCTGAGAGAAGCAGCAAAAACGGATATGCTCACAGGGCTTCTCAACCGCCGCGGTTTTGAGGATGCCATTGCCAAAGCCATAAAAGATGCCCAGAAGGGGACCGAGCCCTTAACTCTAATTATCGCAGATCTTGACCGGTTTAAACGAATAAATGATAACTATGGTCACCTTACCGGGGATAATGTACTCAAACTGCTGTCCAAACTGTTACGAAAACACATCAAAGGTAAGGATATTGCCGGCAGATTCGGCGGCGAAGAGTTTATCATGGCATTGCCCGAAACCAAAATAAACGGCGGCTTTGCCTTGGCCGAACAAATCCGTACCAGCCTTGAAAAAATGAGATGGCAGTCCAAAAGCTCAGGCAAGGATATCGGCACCATCACCATCTCTTTAGGCGTGGCCCAGTTCAATCCCGGCGAAGACTTAAACAGCCTGATTGCACGGGCGGACAAGGCGCTTTATACAGCCAAGAAAAACGGTCGAAACCGCACCGCCACCCATAATGGCAAAGAGGTAATTTTTCCTTAATCTCATTAGATTTCACTTCGACACCCTAACTTTTAAATAGGCTCCAATATTAGATTAAGGTTGAACCATCTAACTAATTAATGATACTAAGATAACTTTAACAAAAATCAGCATCTGTATCTTTACTTTAATGAACCATATACAAAACGAATACATTCCCACAAGCCGCTTCAGGGTAGGGAAAAAATCACCTCAGAAATTCAAGGCTATCCTTGGGACCTGCCTGGGCCTGGCGCTGTATGACCAAAAGCAGAAAGCCGGAGGACTGATCCATATCCTTTTGCCGTCCCCGATAGGAAATGCTGATTTTCAACCTGACGCCCCGGGGAAATATGCATCTACGGGCATTCCGATGCTGATAGACGAACTTACACGCATGGGATGCACCACACAAACCCTGAAGGCCACCATTGCAGGCGGGGCTCTGGTCGGGCCTGTTTCCAGCATGGATTTAGGCCTGGACATCGGGGGCCGATCTGCAGATATTGCCCGCCGTATCCTAAAAGAACAGGGCATTGAAATCCTCAGGTCTGAGACCGGCGGTTTTTTCGCCTGTACCCTTGAACTGAACATGATGACCGGTAAAACAAAAATTGCCCCGGTCTGGGAAACAACCATTTCCCCGGGGGCCATTGCACCGGTTTCGGATCCTGAAGCCATCATGGCCACCATTGACAATCTCCAACCTATCCCCCAGACCGCACTAAAAATTTTAAGGATGTTCAACCAGGACAGTTACAGTATTGATGATATTACCCAGGAGCTGTCCCAGGACCAAGTCCTGTCTGCCAGGACATTGCAAATGTGCAACACCGTCCTTTTTTCGGGTACCATAAAAATTGACTCGCTCAAGGATGCGGTGATGATGCTTGGTAAGGAAAGGCTGGCCAAAAGTGTAATAACAACAGCCCTTGAAAGCTATTTCAAACAGAGCGGCCCGTCAGGCTACTCCCTATGCAAGGGAGGACTTTTTTTCCATGCCGTGGGTGTGGCCTGCCTTGCAGAACGGCTGGCAAAAGAGGCCGGTGTAGCTCATACTTGGCGGGCGTATACGGCAGGCCTGCTGCACGATATCGGCAAGGTCGTTTTGGACCAGCACATATCAGACCGCTTACCGTTTTTTTTTCGTTCCTTGGGCGATCAAAAGCAAAGTATCATTCAAGCCGAAGAAAAAGTGCTGGGCTTCAACCACTGCCGGGCAGGCGTGATCCTGGCGGAAAAATGGGACTTTTCAGATGCACTGACCGAAGTCATCCGCTGCCACCATACCCCTGAAGACGCCAAAGCCCATTCACAGCTGGTGGATATTGTCTATCTGGCGGACCGGGTCATGGAAAATTTTTTCACAGGTTTTGATATTGACAACATAGATGCCCTACACCTGGAATCCATCATAAAAAAAATGGATCTGAATGGTGCATCCCTGGCCCGTTGCATCGACGATCTGCCCTTGGATATACTGATACAGGAACCGCCGCATGGAACAGCCAATACCTGATAAGCATTTAAAATTAAAATCCCTGCCCGGTGTAGATCATATTCTGGCCCTTGCCGAAACAGATGACCAATTCACACGGATGCCGCGCAGTCTCATACTTGAATCTGTACGAAGTGCCATTAATAATACCCGCAAGCAAATACTTGAAGATAAACCTGCAATAATTAGTGATGAAGCTATATTGAAGCAGGCAGCCCTGCTTGCTGCCTCAAAAATGAAAAACCGGCTTACCCCCTTGATCAACGCTACCGGCGTGGTCCTGCATACCAATCTTGGCAGGGCCTTGCTCTGCCAGGATGCCTTAGATAATATCCTGGCGGTCTCATCCTCGTATTCCAACCTTGAGCTTGATCTTGCAACGGGCAAGCGCGGCATCCGCTACGCGGCAATTGAAGCGCTGATCTGCGAATTGACCGGGGCGCAAGCTGCCATGGCCGTAAACAACAATGCAGGCGCCGTTCTGCTGGCGTTAAACACCCTTGCCCAGGGACGCCAGGTCATTGTTTCCAGAGGAGAGCTTGTGGAGATCGGCGGCTCCTTCAGGGTACCGGACGTGATGATAAAAAGCGGGTGTATTTTAAAGGAAGTGGGAACCACCAACCGTACCCACCCCCATGATTACACACATGCCATTACCGAAGAGACAGGGCTTTTACTTAAGGTCCATACCTCCAATTATAAAATTGAGGGATTCACCACATCGGTTTCGCTCAAAGAATTGGTGGGCATTGGAAAATCCCATGGTATTCCCGTGATGGAGGACTTGGGCTCGGGCACGCTGATTGATTTCAGCGCATTCGGATTGCCTTCCGAACCCCCGGTTTTTGAACGGGTGGCTTCGGGTGCCGACGTGGTCACCTTTAGCGGAGACAAGCTTTTAGGCGGTCCCCAGGCCGGCATTATCGTCGGCACAAAACAGTGCCTGGATCAGATCAAGGCCAACCCGCTGACCCGGGCCCTGCGCATTGACAAGATGACCCTGGCCGGTTTGGAAGCAACACTCAAACTGTACCGGGACTCCCTGGCGGCTGTTGAAAAAATCCCCACACTAAGAATGTTGACATTGTCCTATGAACAGATCTCCCGGGATGCAGACGTTCTGTTCTCACTGGTCACAGAAGCTGTGGGGAACCAGGCGGAACTTGCCTTGGCAGATATGACGTCCAGGCCGGGCGGCGGTTCCTATCCCGGACTAACCCTGCCCACCCGGTGCCTTACCATCCGGCCCAAAACCATGTCCGTAACAGCTCTGGACAAAAAGTTGCGGGCCTTTGATCCGGCCGTAATGGGACGCATTGAGGACGATTGGTTTATCATTGACCCCAGAACGCTTCAACCCGGACAGGACAAGATCCTTGCCAACATCTTAAAAGAACTTTTAAATTAATTATGATGCTCAAATTTATTGCAAAAGAAATCCAGTTTTTAAAAACAACCGGGGAGGCCCTTGATCTCAGCCCCCCGGAAGCTTACTATTCGGACTTGCTTACACAGCCGTCAAAGGAATTCGAAATTTTTGCCCGACGTATAGCCGATACCTGTGCATCCCAAAAGACGTTTACCACGGCGGCCATACAGATTGATCCAACCGCGCCGGAAGAATCCATCGACAGGGCCAATGATATTTTTCACGCCTGCTTTCATTCGGTGCTGGATGAAGACAGAGGCATCTGGGAATGTCTGGACCCGTTTACTGCCATCTTTGTGTTTTGGGATTACCAAACCACTGCCCAGGGTAAAAAACTTCTTGGCCTGCTTAATGAAAAAATTTCCCAGGCCCTGAATACCAAACTGCTCATGGGTACAATTGAGTTCCCCTTTCATGATTTCCCAGTTGAAGAAATGGCAGGATGCGCACTCAAGGCCCTGGACCATGCCGCATTTTTCGGTCCCGGCCATACTGTTGAATTTGACGGTCTGTCCCTGAATATCAGTGGAGACAGGCTGTTCCAGCTTAACAATATTGACGCAGCCATCGCTGAATACGAAAAAGGGCTTTCCATTGCCCCGGCCGATATCAATCTGCTCAACAGCCTGGGCGTGGCCTTTGGGGTGGACGCCTGCCTGGACAAGGCCATGGAATTCTTTGAAAAAGCCCGAAAAATAAATCCCGAAGAGGTGATGGTTATCCACAACATCGGCCTGATCCACCGAATCAACGATACAAATGATTCCGCTCTGGCCTACCTTAAAAAAGCCCATGGAATCAATCCTGATGTCTTTGAAATTGAGTTGCTTTTGGGCCATCTTTTGTTCAAGGAAAAAGAATTTGACCTGGCCATACCCCACCTGGATGACGCCATCCGCCTCAAACCCGAATCAGGGACAGCGTTTAGAATTAAAGGTCAAATTTTTCTGAAAAAAGAAGATGCGGCAAACGCCGCAACCCAGTTCAACCAGGCGGTAAAACTCAATCCCAATGATCCCCAGGCGTTGTCCGGCTATGCCCGGGCCATGGCATTACAGAAAAAAAACCTGTCCATTGCATTAAGTTTTGCAAAAAAAAGTCTGGACCTGGACCCTAAAAATGAACAGTACAAACAGGATCTTAAAAAAATTCAAAATATCCAGGACCGGATTGAAGAAACAAATCAGGACCGTTCCATCAAATCAGCCTGATACCGTTCAATACCCGCACTTGTGTTTAAAGGGAAAAGGCGTTTAAAACCAAAGGAAATAAATGAAAGAGCTGATTCGGCAGACTGTTCAGGATGCCATTGAAACCAAACAAAACTTCTTTGCAACCCATGAGGATCTTATTGAAACCTGTGCCCGACAAATGGCCTACACCTTTGATGCAGGCGGGAAGCTGCTGCTTTTCGGCAATGGTGGGTCTGCGGCAGACTGTCAGCATATTGCCGCAGAATTTGTTAACCGGTTTCAGATGGAACGCAAACCATTGCCTGCCATTGCCCTGACCTGCGACACCTCGATTATCACCAGTATCGGCAACGACTACTCCTTTGACGAAATTTTTTCCAAACAGGTCCAGGCCTTAGGACAAAAAAAGGATATGGCCATTGGGATCTCAACTTCGGGCAACTCTGCCAATGTGATCCGGGCTGCAGCCGTGGCAAAGGATCAGGGACTGACCCTGGTGGGATTTTCCGGGGCCGGTGGAACGCTAAAAAAAATAAGTGATATGGCCTTTTGTGTGGACAGTCCCGTAACAGCCCGTATCCAGGAAGTTCATATCACTCTGGGGCATATTCTCTGCGATCTTACCGAAAGGATATTCTTCCGTGACCAGTAAAAAAATGACCAATAAAAAAGGGGCCGGACACCCCCCCCTATATTGCGCAAAACCGGACCACCCAAAACTGGACTACTCAAAACTTTCCACCTACTCCATCAAGGACAGAAAAAGCCTGGTATCCCGGGATGATTTTGCCGAACCCTGGACAAAGGCCGCAGGCCTTGGCACCTTTTTTGAGCGGCTGCCCGCCATTCTTGCCGGCAAAGATATCCGGAAGGTGGTTGACGCCATTGCAGGTGCGGCCCAAAAAAAGCGCCATGTCTGCTTCGGCATGGGCGGGCATGTGGTCAAAACCGGCATGGCACCCATCCTGATTGATCTCATGGAAAAAGGCGTGATCACTCATCTGGCCATGAACGGCTCCTGCATCATCCATGATTTTGAGGTGGCATTCACCGGGCGCACCAGTGAAGATGTGGCCGAAAGCCTGACCTCGGGCAGCTTCGGCATGGCCAAAGAGACCTCTGAACTGCTCAACCAAGCCATTTCCAGGGCCCATGAACAAAAAATAGGGCTGGGACGTGCCGTGGGGCAACTTATCGAAGATATGGACCTGCCCTTTAAGGATTCAAGCCTGATCGCTGCCGGTGCACGCCTGGATTTGCCCGTCACCGTCCATGTGGCCATTGGTACGGACATCATCCATATGCACCCAAGCTTTGACGGTGCGGCCTGCGGTGCGGCAACCCTTCATGATTTCAAGACCCTGGCATCAACCCTGGCAGACCTTGAACACGGTGTATTCATCAATGCCGGATCAGCCGTCATTCTTCCAGAAGTATTTTTAAAAGCCCTGACCCTGGTCAGAAACCTGGGCCATAAGGTAGATGATTTCACCACGGTAAATCTGGATTTTATCCGGCATTACCGCCCCATGACCAATGTGGTCAACCGCCCCACCCAGGGCCGGGGCAAAGGGTATGCCATTGTCGGGCATCACGAAATACTGATTCCCTTGATTGCTGCAGGTGTGATTGAGGCACTATAGGGCTCATCACAATGAAATTTCAGAATACAAGGGATTCAGGAAAGCATATTCTTTTTGCCGGAGGACTTTGTCGTCTTTGATGTTCAGGGCCAGAATATTTTCTGTCTTGAAGGTCTTCCGGAAAAGGGGAGCAACCCGGTTAAAATGGAGTTTTCCCGGAGGAATCCTTTCTCCTGCCTTTGCCTCTATCAAATATAAGGTGCCCTTTTGTTCCACAACAAAATCAATTTCCACCCCGTTCTGGTCTCTGTAAAAAAACAGATTGGTTCCCGGTCTTAAGTCATGGGTCTTGATCAATTCCATCATGACCATATTTTCCCACAAACTGCCTTTAAGGGGATGAGAAAACCAGTCGGATTCGCTTTCAATGCCTAAAAGGTAGCAGAGCAGCCCGTGGTCGGCAAAATAAATCTTTGGGGACTTGATCAGCCGTTTCCCTATATTGGCATAGTATGGCGGCAAAAGGTATACGAGTCCGCTGATCTCCAGAGCATGAACCCATTTCCTGATGGTTACATCGGACACTCCCACATCGGCTGACAGTCCCTTATAATTCAGCAACTGTCCTGAACGGGTTGCGACAATCCGGATGAATCTCCTGAAATCGTTCAAACTTCTTACATCAATGATGGTTTTCAAATCCCTTTCAACATACGTTCGGATATAACTTTCAAAAAAATCGCTTACATTAAGGTGTGGATTGGACCAAAGCTCCGGATATCCGCCTTTCCAAAGAAAATCAATGAGGTTCAAATTCCCTTTGTTCCTCACCTCTTCGGCGCTTAAAGTTTCGAGATGAAACAGAATGATCCGCCCGGCCAGGCTCTCACTGATTTTTTCCATCAACACAAACTGTTGACTGCCTGTCATAATCCATCTGCCGTAACCGGCCCGGTCTTGGTCAATCACAATCTTCAATTCCCGGAACAATTCAGGCACATATTGTATTTCATCCAGAATAACTTGGTTTTTGAACTGACTGAGAAAATATTCCGGAGACTCTTTTGCCGTTTCGACATGCCTGAGATAATCAAAGGTAACATACTTAGTTTCCGGAAACAGCTTTTGTAAAAGAGAACTCTTCCCGGTCTGCCTTGCCCCGGTTAAAAGCAATGCCGGCCTTGATTTAACAGCAGCGTTTAATTTGCTTGCCATGCGCCTGTCTATCCACATACCGGCCTCCTTATTTAAGTAATTTCGAATTATAACTTAGAGATTACTTAAATTCAAGGAGCGAATATTTAAAACCACCGTATTAACATGGTCCCCCCAACAATCAATACAATGCCGGTAAGACGAAGCCAGTTAACCGGCTGAACGGGCATGCCAAACAGACCAAAGTGGTCCATGATTACGGCCATGACCAGTTGGCCCGCCACCACCAGGCCAAAGGTCAGGGCAGTCCCCAGCCGTGGTGCAAGCACAATGGTCGCGGTCACATAAAAGGCACCTAAAAGCCCCGCCAGCCAAAGAGTCCAGTGGACATCGGAAACCGTGCGGATCGCGGAAAGATCCACCCTGCATGTAAGAGCATAGACTAAAAGACCTGCCGTACCCACGGCAAATGAAATAAGGGCGGCATAAAAGGGATCGTTCAATGCTTTTCCTATTTTTGCATTCATCCCGGCCTGCATTGGTGCCAGCATGCCGGCCGCAAAGGCAAGCACCAGCAAAAATATAAATTTCATTAAAATAAATCCCTTATCAGTAAAAGTGTAGTATAGCGTGTTGTTTTCCAGGATGCCATACTCGATGATCCAATTTTTTTTAAAATTTGCCCAACTTCTGCGTTGGAAAAAATATTTAATCCTCAAAATAAGTTGTATATTCCTCCGGTTAAAAAGTGTTCCCGCCTTGAATTTGAACAAATTCCCTAAAAAATTGATGATCGAGCCACAGTATTTTAAAAACCTATATTTTTCCTGCTTGACATTTTAAACAAATCCTGAAAAATTTTGGTGTTATTTACTATTGACAAAATTGTACTCTAAAAATGAATATTTACCCCATCAGAAGTATCGTCAGATGACCACCCCGGAAAATTTGACCCGATCCATATTCAAAGCCCACGAACAAAATTTGCTGTCCGTGGTGCGCAAAATTCATGAAACACCGGAACTTTCCGGAGAAGAGGCCCGGGCATGCGCCTGGCAGGCAGATCTTCTGAACGCCTGGGGATTTTTTGTGGAAACAGGCTATAAGGGCCTTTCTACTGCGTTTAATGCGACAGCAGGCCAAAAAGGACCCCATGTCTGCTTTATGTCTGAATACGATGCCCTGCCCGGCATAGGTCACGGTTGCGGTCATAACCTGATTGCCGGCGTGGCACTGGGGGCGGGCGTGGTGCTGAAAAATCTTTTGACCCACCATCATTCACCCGGCAGGGTTACGGTGATGGGCACTCCTGCCGAAGAGCAGCGCGGTGCCAAGATTGATCTTATCAAAGCCGGTGCGCTGAAAGATGTGGACCTGGTACTCATGGCCCACCCGTCGGATGATGCCACAGCACCTTATGCCGGAGAATCCGGAATCAGACAATTCATGGTCTCATATACGGGAAAGACCGCACATGCAGCGGATTGTCCGGAAAAAGGGGCCAACGCTTTAGACGCCCTGCGGCTTTTGTTCAACGGTGTGGATGCCTGGCGCCAGCAACTCACTGAGACCAGCCGGGTCCATGGCGTGATCCGGGACGGAGGCCAGGCTCCCAACATTATTCCGGATTTTGCCCGAGCCGAATTTTATTTACGCGATTTTGATCTTAAATTTCTTGATCAGATGCAAATCCGGTTTAAAAATATTGCCAAAGGCGCTGCACTTATGACCGATACAACACTGAAATTTTCAGAAACACCAAACGCTTATAAACCCGGCATCCCAAATGATCCGCTCAACCAGATCTTTTTCTCTTTTGCCCGGAGTGCCGGCATGCAACCCAAATGGCTGAAGCCGTCCAGGGGGTCCTCAGATTTTGGAGATGTAACCTATGAAGTACCTGCCATGCATGCCTATTTTAATATTACCCAAAACAATCCCGGCGCTGTTATTCACTCCAGGGAGTTTGCCCAGGCTGCAGCAACGGACTTTGCATTTTCACAGATGAAAAAAACGGCCCTAATTCTTGCCCAAATTGCATGGCAGTTCCTGACTGAACAAAATTTCAGACGCATAGTTCAGGCAGCCTTTCCCTTTGACAGATAAACAACTGTTCACCGACCTGACCGTTACAGACCGTCATAAACGGTTTGCAGCAATCCAAATTATTGAATCCTGGCCTTGAAAAAAGAGACCTATAGCCTTATATTGATTTGTTATTTCCAATTAGAAACTAATAAAAAGGGGCGGAAGAATGCCAATTTATGAATATACCTGCAAAGCCTGCGGTAAAAATTTTGAAACCCTCGTGATGGGCAAAGATACACCCACATGCCCGGCATGCAGCAGCGAAAACTTGGCACGAATGATGTCAAAATGCGGGTTTGTATCCAAATCCACAGGCCCCGGCGGCCAGATTCAAACAACCACATCAGCGGGCAGTTCCGCCTGTACCGGTTGCACCTCAACAAATTGCGGCTCTTGCAGCAGTAACAGCAGCAGCCTAACGATCGGGTAAACATGAAATCAAATATCTGTATCGGCACCCGGGGAAGTGCGTTAGCCCTGTGGCAGGCCAACCATGTAAAAAAGTGCATTGAAACAGCATGCCCGGACATCCGGGTTGATATAAAAACAATCAAAACCACGGGTGACCGCATAACGGACCGTCCCCTTGCCATGGTGGGGGGTAAAGGTCTTTTTGTTAAAGAGATCGAAGCGGCGCTTTTAGACGGCGGTATTGACCTGGCCGTTCACTCCATGAAGGATATGCCGGGCGAACTGCCCGATGGATTGATAATCGGGGCCATACCGGAACGGGCCAATCCCTTTGACGTGCTCATATCTGCCCAGGGAGAGCGTTTCAAAGACTATCCCCAAGGAGCGGTCATCGGCACGTCCAGCCTTCGCCGGGGCTCTCAGCTTAAACATCTGCGCCCGGATCTTGAAATCAAATCCATCCGAGGAAATCTGGATACCCGGATTAAAAAACTCAAATCCGGTGAATATGCGGCAATTGTTCTGGCGGCTGCCGGGCTTGAACGTTTGGGCCAGGGCAGTGAGATCACCGAGTACCTTACCGAAACCGATATGGTGCCGGCGGTTGGCCAGGGCGCGCTTTGCATTGAAACCCGGGAAAATGATCCGGATATGGAAGACATTTTATCCGTCCTTGACCATGGCCCCACACGGACCTGTGTTACCGGGGAACGGGCATTTCTCAAAGAGATCGAAGGCAGTTGCCATATTCCTGTGGCCTGTTTCGGCAAAATCCGGGACAGCCGGATAATCTTTACCGCAGTGGTAGCATCGGAAGACGGCGAATCCTTTATTAAAGAAGCTATTGAATCAACCCCTGAACAAGTGACTGAAAAGGGCCGGGAACTGGCAAAACTTGTTCTTGATAAAGGCGGACAACGCATATTGGAGGCACTTAATATCCCATGACACAAACCAGGGGCAAGGTTTATCTGATTGGTGCAGGCCCGGGAGATCCGGGGCTTATCACCGTAAAGGCAAAAGAATGCATTCAAGCTGCGGATGTGGTGGTTTATGATTACCTGGCATCTCCTTTTCTGCTTGATTATGCGAAAAAAGACGCTGAAATTATCTACGTGGGGAAAAAAGGCGGGGACCACACCCTGACCCAGGACAAAATCAACTTGCTGCTGGTAGAAAAGGCCAGGGAAGGCAAAAACGTGGCCCGCCTCAAGGGTGGCGATCCCTTTGTTTTTGGCCGCGGCGGGGAAGAGGCCCAGGAGTTATTGTCCTATGGCATCAGTTATGAGGTGATTCCCGGTGTCACATCTGCCGTGGCAGCCCCGGCATATGCCGGGATCCCGGTGACCCACAGGGATCACACCTCCTTTGTCTCCTTTATTACCGGTCACGAACGGCCCGATAAAAAAGAATCCCGGATGCAGTGGGACATATTTGCCAAGTCCGACGCCACCCTTGTTTTTTTAATGGGGGTCAAGAATCTTTCTAATATCGTAACAAACTTGATGAAACACGGCAAGCCGTCGGACACACCTGTAGCCCTGGTCCGCTGGGGCACCACCACCCGCCAGCAGACCGTAACCGGTACCCTTGCCACCATTGTTGATGAAGTTGAAAAAGCAGGGCTGAAATCCCCGGCCATTATTGTGGTAGGACATGTGGTCTCTTTACGGGATGAACTGACCTGGTTTGACCAAAAGCCGTTATTCGGGAAAAAAATTGTGATCACCAGGGCCAGGGCCCAGGCATCCGGCCTTGTGGCCGAACTTAACCGCCTTGGTGCCCAGTGCATAGAAATTCCCACCATTAAAATCGCACCACCTGAAGATAAAACTCCGTTGGAAGCGGCCATTGACCACCTTGAGCGGTATGACTGGCTGGTGTTGACTTCGGTGAACGGTGTAAAATTTTTCTTTGACACCCTTTTTGAAAAGGGAAAGGATTCCCGTGCTCTGGGGCATCTTAAATTTGCCTGCATCGGCCCTGTGACCAAAGAACGCCTGGCAGATTATGGCATTATTTCCGATATTCTGCCCGAAACATATCGGGCGGAATCTGTTGTGGATGCGTTTTCAGGCCTTGATATGACCGGGAAAAAGGTGTTACTGCCCCGGGCGAAAAAAGCGCGTACCATCCTGCCCGAACAGCTGACACGCATGGGCGCCCTGGTGGATGAGGTGACCGCATATGAAACCCGGCTGGCAGATGAGGGAAAAGACCTTCTCATTGATATGCTTAACGCCGGTGATATTGACGCAGTGACCTTTACCTCATCCTCCACTGTAACCAATTTTTTGACTCTGCTTGACGGACAAAACGCCCCTGCCCTGCTCGAAGGGGTGACCCTTGCCAGCATTGGCCCCATCACCTCGGATACCATCCGGGAAAAAGGGCTTTCACCGGATATTGAGGCGGATTCCTTTACCATTGACGGTCTGATTGAAGCACTGCTCAAACATTATGAATAACGCCTTACCCGGTGTTTCACAAAAAATAAAAGTACACCATGAACCATGATTGTCGGAAACAGAAACATCAATTATTTGAGAATCTCCGTTACGGACCGGTGTAACTTCAGGTGCAAATATTGCGTACCTGCAGCACCGTTCAAAGTTATTGAACATGACCGCATTGCCCGGTATGAAGAAATATTAAAAATTGTCCGAATCGGCTGTGAGATGGGCATCACCAAAGTCAGGATCACCGGCGGAGAGCCGTTTGTCAGAAAGGGTATTTTTTCCTTTCTCCGCCGATTATGCCGCATTCCCCAGCTAAAAGATATCTCCATTACCACCAACGGATCCCGCCTGAACCGGGATCAAATAAAAGAGTTAATGGATATGGGTATCCAAAGGCTCAACTTCAGCCTGGATACCCTGGTGCCGGAAAAATTTATACGGATTACCCAGCGGGACCGGTTCCAAAGGGTATGGGACAGTATCATGGCTGCCCACGATCTGGGCATGTCGCCCATAAAAATTAACACCGTGGCTTTGAAGGGATTCAACGATGATGAAATCCAGGCCATTGCCGGACTGACCTGGAAATACCCCCTCCACGTTCGGTTCATTGAATACATGCCTATGGGAAACACAGATTTGGGTGAAGACCAGCAAATCCTGACCCAGGACATTAAAAATATTATCATTGACGCCCATGGGCCTTTGACAGTAGTTCCTAAAGGATTAAATGACGGTCCGGCAAAAACCTACAGACTGGCCGGGGCTCCGGGAATTTTAGGGTTCATCACACCGGTCAGTTCTCATTTCTGCAGTGAATGTAACAGGTTGCGCCTAACTTCCCGGGGGACCATTCGGCCCTGCCTGCTAAGAAACAATGAAACCGATATTCTCACCCCCCTGCGCAACGGTGCCGATGATGAGGCGTTGAAACAAATTATACTAGCAGCTTTGAAGGACAAGCCATTAGACCATAACTTAGAAAAAAGAACTGCCCAAGATATCCCGTTGAATCATATGACATCCATTGGTGGGTAAAAACAGAACCAGGGCTATTCATGGAAATACCGCAACATCTGTTAAAACGACTGAAAAAAAACGAGGAAATAACCCGGAAATTCAACGAGATTGAAATCAGTATTCTAAGTATACTGAATTTTAAAGATTTTTTTGAGCGACTTTTATTCCAGATTGCAGACAAATTCAGCATACCGCATATCTGGCTTTCTATTATCCAGGAAAGCTCTATTTGTCAACAGCTCAAGGACTGTAGTGGCTCCCAGGGCCTGAAATCAGCGATTGCTTTTGTTAGCCAGGAACGTTTTATTTCCATTATCAAAAACCAAAAACCTGTATTGGCCAATAGGAATTTAACGTTTTTCAAGGATCTGATGCCTGACACCCTGACCGAACCCATAGGGTCCCTTGCCATCGCCCCAATAACCCTGGATGGAAAACTTGTGGGCAGTATTAACCAGGCAGATATCGACACTTGCCGTTTTGAGCCAGGCATTGATACCTCTCTATTAGAACAATTGGCCCAAAAAGTATCCCTGTGCCTGTCCAATGTTACAGCCCATGAACAGTTGAAATTCCTGGCCTATCATGACCCTTTGACAGGCCTGTTTAACCGGGCAGTTTTTGAACGCATTCTTGATCGGGAAGTTTCAAGAGCAAAACGTTATAATAGCGCACTGTCACTTATTTTCCTTGATTTCGATGATTTTAAAACCATCAACGATACCGCCGGACACAGCATCGGCGATAAAGCCCTGTGCTTTCTTGCGGATGCCCTAAACAGCCTGAAACGGCAACAGGATATCGTGGCTCGGTTTGCCGGGGATGAATTTGTCGTAATTTTACCTTCCACAGAAAAAAACAGTGCGGCGCACTTCATCAGACGTATTAATGCGTATTTTGAGGCCAATCCTCTGCTTTCCGGTAAATATAGGTTTAACATCCGGATAAGCCATGGCATCTCAAGCCTGTCCGATGCAGGCGTATATAGTTCATCCGAACTACTTAAAAGAGCAGATTCAAAAATGTACCAACACAAAGCCGAAAAAAAGAAACGCTGATATCAAAATTATTTTTTGGATTCCGGCATCGCCCCGTAGAACGAAAAAATCGTTTCTCTTCCAATTATTATGGCTTTTTCCACCGGTTTATATTAAACTTTTCTCTTAATGAGACAATTCAGCTTAAAAGGATTCGCCACAACCATTGATAACATTATCCAAAATCCGGAATCTTAGGTTCAAAAACAAACTTCTGCTTTCCTTTGTTATCGTTTTTGTTCCGTTAATTCTCATATCCAAAACACTGATCTTTTTTCAAAGCCAAAAACTGAACGAAATATTCACACCCTTAGGCACATTTTACACATTAATCGCGGTTGATATTTTATTTTTCCTTCCGGCGTTGGTGTGCCTGGCCTTTCTGTTGTCACGATTCGTCACCAAACCAATAGAAAAGTTCATACATATTCTGGACAACAGTAAAGACGGTGATTTCAGTATTCGGTTGGACTATAATGATAATGATGAGGTTGGAAAGCTGGCCCGGCATTTCAATGCGTTCATGACCCGTATGGAAAAATATCATGATCAACAAAGTCACCAGAGTAACAAAACCATTGAGGCCCAGAATGCCCTTAAAGAAGCAGAAAAAGAACGTCACAATCTTCTGCTCCAATTACAAAAGGCACAAAGAATGGAAGCAATCGGCACCCTGTCTGGAGGGATTGCCCATGATTTTAATAATATTTTGTCCAGTATTTTCGGTTATGCCCAACTGGCCCAAATGAGCGGGGAGAACCAAGAAAAACTGAACAATCACATGAACCAGATCCTTAAAGGAGCCCAGCGTGCTGCTGAGCTTGTTGAACAGATCCTGACCTTCAGTCGCCAGGCGGAACATGAAAAGAACCCGTTAAAACTGCACCTTGTGGTTAAAGAAGCACTTAAGCTTCTCAGATCTTCCATACCCTCTACCATTGAAATCGTAACCCGGGTGGACACTATAGACATGGTTAATGCAGACCCCGCCCAGATGCATCAGATGATCATGAACCTGTGCACAAACGCCTATCATGCTATGATGACATCCGGTGGGACGTTGACGGTGAGCCTGGCCACCGTTGATCAGATTCTGCCTGAACATCAGAGCAAAGACTATTTTCAGCCTGGACCATTTCTAAAACTGATAGTTGAAGATACCGGCCACGGCATGAATAAGGAAGCCATTGAACGAGCATTTGATCCCTCTTTTACAACCAAAAAGATGGGTCGGGGGACAGGGTTAGGGCTTGCCGTGGTAAAGGCTATTGTTGAAGACCATAAAGGTCTTTCATACATTGAAAGTAGTGTAGGACAAGGCACCTCATTTTTTGTTTATCTACCGGTCGTAACGAAAAGCGGTTCCTTAGCAGGCCGTCTTACAGGAAATGAGGCATCCCTGAAATCAGGTAAAGAAACCATCATGATCGTGGATGACGAACCTGATATCCTGGCTTTGATTGAAGAACTGCTGTACAAATTCGGTTATTCACCCCACCCGTTCAATAACGGGGAAAGTGCCCTGAATGCCTACCAGGAAGGCAGTATCAACTTTGATATGGTAATTACCGATATGACAATGCCCCGTATGACCGGTATTGCCTTGGCTAAATCTATATTATCTAAAAATAAAAATATGCCCATAATTTTATGCTCCGGTTATAATGAAACCATCACCCGGTCCGAGGTCAAAGCGATGGGCATTCAGGCCTTTATTGAAAAGCCTTTGGATACATACCACCTGCTCAGCACCATGAGAACATTGTTTGATAAATAAAAACGCTTTGACAGGAAAAGTATGGCCCTGCTGTCAAAGCGTTTTGAAATCTAACGAAAATAAAAAGGGCATGGTGATTAAACCATACCCTTTCTTCGATCTAATTAATCGGTGATCAACTCAATCTGAACCATGGGAGCAACGTCCCCTTTCCTTGGTCCTAACTTGGTAATTCTAGTGTATCCACCCTGCCTTGAGTTAAACTTCTCTGCTACCTCTTCAAAAAGGGTATGCACAACATCTTTTTCACGGATTACCGCCATGGCCTGACGCCTGGCATGAAGATCTCCACGTTTAGCCAGGGTAATCATTTTATCGGCAATTTTACGAAGACCTTTGGCTTTAGCCTCAGTGGTTTTGATGCTGCTGTGTTTGAACAGAGAAGTTACCATGTTCCTAAACATCGCCTTTCTATGGGCAGAGGTTCTGTTCAGCTTTAATACGGATTTTCTATGCTTCATGGTATTTATTCTCCTTCCTGAGTATTCACATCTTCCGGCGGTTCGATCCCTTCAAGGTCCATCCCCAAAGACAGCTCCATTGAATTGAGCACTTCTTTGATTTCGTTGAGTGATTTTCGGCCGAAATTTTTTGTCTTGAGCATTTCGCTGTCGGTTTTCTGGACCAGCTGATAAATGGTATGGATTCTCGCATTTTTCAGACAGTTTGAACTGCGAACAGAGAGTTCGAGTTCATCCACGGAACGATAAATATTCTCATTGAATCCCTTTTCACCTTCATCGGTTTTATATTCCGATTCATCAGGTTCAAGTTCTTCATCAAAATTGATAAAAGGATTCATCTGTTCTTTAAGTATCTTTGCCCCGTAGGCAACAGCATCATCAGGTGTGACACTACCATCTGTCCAGACTTCAAAAGTCAGTTTGTCATAGTCGGTTTTCTGACCGATACGAGATGTGCCCACCACATATTTCACTCGCTTAATGGGGGAAAACGCTGAATCAATGGGAATGGTACCGATAGGGGCATCGTCGTCCTTATTCGCTGATGAGAGCGCATACCCCTTTCCTGTTTTCACAACCATGACAATATTGAGTTTTCCATTTTTATTTACCGTGGCAATATGCTGCTCCGGATTAAGAATCGTCACCCTACCGTCCGGACTGACGATGTCAGCACCTGTAACCTCCGCCTCGCCAGTAACATTAAGGGTCAATATTTTTTCTTCTGGGTCGTCCACTTTGAGCTTTAATTCTTTCAGATTGAGAATGATCTCGGAAACATCCTCTCTAATATCTGATATAACGCTGTATTCGTGAAGTGCATCATCGAATTTCACGGAGACTATGGCGGCGCCATAAATGGATGATAAAATAATTCGCCGAAGCGAGTTACCAATGGTGATGCCGTATCCCCTTTCAAGGGGTTCACACACAAACTTGCCATAGGTGGAAGTTGTGGTAACATCAAGCTTTTCCGGCTTGATCATCTCTCGCCAGTTAACATATGCAAGATTTTCAGATGACATTTAAATCTCCTGAATAGATAATTTGGTAGATCATGTATATGATAAACCTATTTTGAATAAAGCTCGACGATCAACTGTTCCTGGATCGGCAGGGAAATATCTTCTCTACCAGGTAACCCTTTTATTTCACCTTTAAAACTGTCTTTATTAATTTCAAGCCACTGGGGAATACCACGCCTTACAATGGCGTCCAGGGAATCGATAATGGCCTGGATAGTTCTACTTTTTTCACAAAGTTCAATAACATCCCCTGTTTTTACCTGATAGGATGGGATATTAACTTTTTTGCCGTTCACAGTAAAATGATTATGACGAACAAAATGGCGACCCTGATTTCTGGAATTTACGAATCCAAGTCTAAATACGGTATTATCTAACCGGGTCTCAAGTAATGTCAACAAATTAATACCCGTAATGCCTTTTTGTCGATCTGCTCTTTTGAATGTATTTCTAAACTGTTTTTCAGATACACCATAAATACGTTTAACTTTCTGTTTTTCCCGAAGCTGCATGCCGTAATCTGATTGTTTGACTCTTTTCTGACCGTGCTGCCCAGGGGGGAAACCTCTTCTGTCAAAACTGCATTTATCAGAAAAACAACGGTCACCTTTTAAAAAAAGCTTCATATTTTCACGTCTGCATTGCCTGCAGACAGAACCTCTATATCTTGCCAAGTTTCCTCCTTTATCGATTGAGATAAAGTTTACACGTTTAAAAAAATTT
The DNA here is from genome assembly GCF_963666695.1 of uncultured Desulfobacter sp. Taxonomy (GTDB): domain Bacteria; phylum Desulfobacterota; class Desulfobacteria; order Desulfobacterales; family Desulfobacteraceae; genus Desulfobacter. The sequence goes on along the minus strand of NZ_OY762947.1, from coordinate 195,198 downwards.
CGGAATATTCACTTTGATCAATCTGGAATGATTTGTATCTTGTTCCTTGTTTGAACGAAAATTTGCCCATATCCAAGGCGCATAAAATTTGTAACCCGAGCACAACCTTCAGGCTGTAAGGATTGCCAAATCTAATACAACGCGGCAGATGGATTCGTATTCGTTCAAACACCTACACACGTCTTCTCTTAGGTGGGCGGCAACCATTATGCGGTACCGGGGTAACATCCTTGATCATGGAAATATTGAACCCAAGTGCATGCAGTGCCCGAAGCGCTGACTCTCTTCCGGGTCCGGGGCCTTTAACATATACCCCAACGTTTTTCATTCCATGTTCCATTGCTTTGGCCCCTGCATCTTCTGCAACCAATTTAGCTGCAAAGGGCGTGGATTTTCTTGATCCTTTGAACCCCTGCATTCCAGCGGATGACCAGGAAATAGTATTACCGTTTTCATCTGCAATGGTCACAATGGTATTGTTAAAGGTAGACTGAATATGCACTATGCCGGTTGATATATTTTTTTTAACCCGCTTTTTGGCAACGACCTTTTTAGACTTTTTCGCCATAATTGTTATCCCTTTTAATTAAGTCCTACTTTTTCTTCTTCACTGCCGCGCGTTTGGGACCTTTTCTGGTTCTGGCGTTGGTACTAGTCCGCTGCCCATGACAGGGCAGGCCTTTACGATGACGCAGTCCCCTGTAACATCCTAAATCCATCAACCGTTTAATATTCATGGACACTTCAGAACGTAATTCACCCTCAACCTTAAACTCGGCATCAATGACCTTCCTGATTTCATTTACTTGTTCTTCGGTAAGATCATTGGCCTTGATTGTGGGCTCAATGCCCGTTTTTTCAAGTATATGCTTAGATCTGCTGCTCCCGATACCATAGATATAGGTTAAAGCGATCCACGCATGCTTATCTCTTGGTAAGTCAACTCCAGCTATACGTGCCAAATTTATCTATCCTCCTATCCCTGACGCTGTTTATGGCGCTTGTTGACACAAATGACTCTGATGACACCGCGCCTTTTAATAACTTTGCAGTCTCTACAGATTTTTTTTACGGATGCTCTGACTTTCATCTAACTGCTCCTCATCTCATTATTCCAATTATTTTTTATTTATACCGGTAGGTAATTCTGCCACGGCTTAGGTCATAGGGAGAAATTTCCACGGTAACCCTATCGCCGGGAAGTATTTTTATAAAATGCATTCTCATCTTCCCGGAAATATGTGCCAGCAGAACATGTTTATTTTCCAGTTCCACTTTGAACATGGCATTAGGTAGTGTTTCGAGGACCTTACCGTCTACTTTGATGGGCTCTTCTTTGGCCATAACTAAATTCTTCTCCTTTGTGGTGCCATATCAGATCAGGACCGGCTTTTGATCCGTTTATTTCCAGAACGCCCCAGAAAACCATCATAATTGCTGGTAATCAAATGGGACTCTATTTGAGAAATGGTATCAATAGCAACACCAACAACAATCAACAGCGCTGTCCCGCCGAAATAAAAAGGTACGTTAAACTTATTCATCAATACAGTGGGTAACACGCAGACCACTGAGACATAAGCTGCACCGCCCACAGTAATCCTCGTAAGCACTTTATCAACATACTCAGCTGTCCGTTTTCCAGGCCGAATGCCCGGGATGTACCCGCCGTTCTTTTTCATATTTTCAGCCACATCTTCAGGGTTGAACTGAACTGCAGTATAAAAAAAGCAAAAGAAGACAATAAAACCAACATATAACAGGTAATACCAAATAGTTCCCGGACTGAACATGCCGGCCACTGTCTGCATGACAGGCAGATTGATGAACTGGGCCAACGTGGTGGGAAACATGATGATGGAAGATGCAAAAATAGGCGGAATAACGCCCGCTGTATTGATCTTAAGCGGAAGATGCGAGGTCTGCCCGCCATACATCTTTCTTCCGACCACACGTTTGGCATAATGAACCGGGATTCTGCGCTGGGCCAATTCCATGAAAATAATGGCAGCAATCACAGCAACCATCAATACAATCAAAATGATGGTTGAAAACAACCCCATCTCACCAGTACTCAATAACCGCCCCATCTTAATGCCTGCTGACGGCATATTTGCCACAATACCGGCAAAAATAATCAATGAAATACCATTGCCGATCCCCCTTTCGGTAATCTGCTCACCAAGCCACATGATAAATGCAGTTCCCGCTGTCAGGGTGATAATAGTAATCAGTCTAAATCCCCACCCAGGATAGGGAACAATGGGAATACCGGCAGGCGATGTCATGGATTCAAGCCCAACAGCAATCCCAAAACCTTGTATAGCACTTAAAACAACCGTACCATACCGGGTTAACTGGGTTTTCTTTTTACGACCGGCATCCCCTTCCTTTTTGAGCTGTTCAAGATAGGGAACGACCACGGTCATTAGTTCCAGAATAATGGAAGCACTAATATAAGGCATAATCCCCAAGGCAAAAATGGATAGCCGCTCCAGCGCTCCACCAGAAAACATATTGAACATGGAAAACAACGTGCCTGAAGCCGATGCAAAAAATGATTCCAATGCTGCTCCGTCAATACCGGGCGTCGGGACATGCACTCCAACCCTGTAAACAAAAAGCAACGCAAGCGTTATCAATATTTTACGTTTCAACTCAGGCAGTTTGAGCATATTCTGGTAGCTGTTCTGGATCATTGGAACTTTTCCTTATACCTTTACGCTTATTCTACGCTGCCACCGGCAGTTTCAATTTTTTCTTTAGCACTCTGGGAAACCAAAATATTTTTCAATACAAACTTCTTGGTTACCTCACCATTTCCAAGCAGCTTAACACCATCTACAGAACCTTTGACAAGACCGGCCTCTCTAAGGAAGGACTCGGTGATTTGAGTACCATCATCGAACCGCTCAAGGTCTTTGACATTGAGAACTGCATTATGGGTTTTAAACATGTAATTTTTAAAACCACGTTTGGGCAGCCGCCTGTAAATCGGCATCTGGCCACCTTCAAAACCGGGACGAACAGACCCGCCGGAACGAGCCTTAAGGCCCTTATGACCTCTGGTAGACGTTTTACCCATACCGGAACCGGGACCACGTCCGACTCTTTTTCTATTTTTTCTGCTGCCGGGAGCAGGAGATAGATCATGTAACTGCATCCTAACCCTCCTCTACTTTCACCAGGTGTGAAACCTTTTTCACCTGCCCCATGATTACAGGGGTATTATCGTGCTCCACAGTGTGATGCATCCGTTTAATGCCCAGGGAGCGTATAATCCGTCCATGCTTTGCAGGACGACCGATGGCGCTTCTTATTTGCGTAATTTTAATTTTATCAGCCATTGTTCGCCTCTTTATATTTCTTCAGGTTTAAGCCCGCGTCTTTTGGCGACGTCCTCCTTGGTACACAAAGACTGGAGGCCTGCCATGGTGGCTCTTACAATGTTCTGGGTATTGTGGGAACCAATACATTTGGTCAAAATATCGGTTACGCCGGCTGCTTCAAGGACTGCGCGGATACCACCGCCGGCAATTAGTCCTGTACCTGGAGACGCCGGCTTGAGAAGAACCCGACCTGATCCGGCGTGTCCCAAAACTTCAAAGGGAACCGTGCCATTCAGGATAGCAACTTTTTTCATATTTCGTTTGGCTTTTTCCATTCCCTTTCTAATTGCTTCAGGAACTTCTTTGGCCTTTCCCAGTCCATATCCCACGCTGCCTTCACCATCACCTACTACGACCAAGGCAGTAAAGGTAAAATTCCGGCCACCTTTAACGACCTTCGCAACACGGTTAATTCTGACGACCTTATCTATCAGACCTGTATCTTCCATCTGCTGTTGTTGTCTTGCCAAGGGTGTTCCTCCTTAATTAGAATTCAAGACCGGCTTCCCGGGCCCCGTCTGAAAGTGCTTTTACGCGTCCGTGAAAAAGGAACCCATTACGGTCAAAAACAACCTTTCTAATTCCTTTATCCATTGCCCTTTTGCCGAGAAGGTTGCCCACGGCCTTTGCAACATCCTGCTTTTTCCCCTCAACAGGCGCATCTTTGTATTCTTTGTCAAGAGTTGATGCCGCAACCAGCGTTGAGCCTTTTGTGTCGTCTATTATCTGGGCGTAAATATGCTTGGCTGTTCTAAAAACGCTAAGTCGGGGACGTTCCTGATTACCAAATATATTTTTTCTAATCCGTTTTTTTCTTTTAAGCCGTGCAACCAGCCTTGGTGATGTATTTGCCATAATCTATATTCCCCACCTTTTAATCTTTACCAGCAGTCTTACCTGCTTTTCTGATAATTCTTTCGTCAGCATACATAATGCCTTTGCCTTTATAAGGCTCGGGAGGTCTAATAGCTCTAATGTTCGCTGCAGCCTGCCCCAAAAGCTCTTTATCAATACTGGTAAGGGTAACTTCGACGTTTTTGTCCACCGCAGCAGTCACACCATCAGGAAGGGCAAAATCCACAGGGTTTGAATACCCGACAGAAAGAACCAAATTTTTTCCTTTGGTCTCAGCCCGGTAACCAATGCCGGAAAGTACCAGTTTTTTCTCATAACCTTGGGTGACGCCATGTACCATATTAAAGATAAGAGACCTGAAAAGCCCCTGTAGCGCCACTTTCTTTTTATCAGAGGTGTCGGTAGACACACTCAGCACCTGATTATCAATTTCAATATTGACTGCCGGATGCAGCTTGCGGTCAAGACTGCCTTTAGGCCCTTTGACATTGATGGTATCGCCATCAAGGGTGATCTGAACCTTATCTGGAAGCTGAACCGGCTTTTTTCCTATTCTGGACATCTTATAGCTCCTGTCTTACCAAACGTTACAAAGAATTTCACCGCCGACCTTTGCTTCTTTTGCCTGCCTGTCGGTCATCAACCCCTTAGAAGTGGAAATGATGGAAATACCTAAACCATTTAATACCGGCTTGATATTTTTTGATTTAGCATACACTCTGCAAGAGGGTTTGCTAACACGCTGTATACCAAAAATAGTTGGTTCACCTTCTGAAACATATTTCAGGGCCACCCGGATAACACCTTGGGTCTCATTTTCTAGAAATTTGTAATCTTTGATATACCCTTGTTCCTTCAGCACCCGCACCATTTCAAGTTTAATCTTTGATCCGGGGATATCCACCTTGGACAGACCTGCCTTACCACCATTTCTGATTATGGTCAGCATGTCTGCAATGGGATCACTAGTTGCCATTTGTAAATCTCCTTAAATAAGCTGATATTTAATTAATCGTTAGAACCTGAATCCGCTACCAAGAAGACTTGGTTACACCCGGCAGTTTACCCTGTGAGGCAAGCGTTCTAAAACAGATTCTGCAAATACCAGCTTTTCTAATAAATGCACGTGGTCTACCGCATAAAGGGCACCTGTTGTAAGCCCGTACACCAAATTTGGGTTTTCTTTGTGCCTTTGCGATTAAAGCTTTTTTAGCCAAACGATCTTCCTCCTTAGGTCCTTAGTTTTTAAAGGGCATTCCCATTAATTTAAGGAATGATTTCCCTTCTTCATCGGTTTGGGCTGTGGTGACAACCGTTACATTGAGGCCCTTGATAGCGTCAGTCTTATCATAATCAATTTCAGGAAAGATGATATGTTCAGTAATACCCAGGCTGTAATTGCCACGGCCATCAAATGCTTTTCCTGAAATTCCTCTAAAATCCCTTACACGAGGAAGCGCGATGTTGATCAGTCTGTCAAGAAAGTCATACATTTTTTCCCGTCTAAGCGTCACTTTGCAACCAATGGGAAGATCCGCACGCAATTTAAAATTTGCAATGGGTTTCTTTGCGCGGGTGATTACGGCTTTTTGTCCTGCAATCAATCCAAGTTCCTGGGCTGCTGTTTCAACTATTTTTGGGTTTCTGACCGCTTCGCCAAGCCCCATATTCAGTACAATTTTGTCCAACTTTGGGACTTGGCACTGATTGGTGTAATTAAACTCATCCGTCAGTGCGGGAACCACTTCGTTGGTATACTTTTCCTTAAGCGTAGTCATTTATTTTCTCCGGCTTTAGGTGTTATGAGTCTATCTGCTGATTGCATTTTTTACAGACTCTTACCCGTTTTCCATCTTCAAGCTGTTTGATTCCGATACGGGTCGGTTTTACACAGGAATTACACATCAGCATAAGATTGGATACGTCCATGGGCATAGGTTTTTCAACAATTCCCCCCTGGGGGTTTTCCTGGGAAGGACGCTGATGAACTTTGACCATGTTGATATTTTCAACAACAATCCGGTTTGTTTTTTTGGCAACCTTGAGAACCTTGCCGATTTTACCCTTGTCCTTGCCGGTCAACACTTTAACTTTATCGTCTTTTTTTATTCTTATTTTCATGACTTATTTTTGTTCTCCCTGGCCTTGGATCAAAGTACGTCAGGCGCAAGAGAAATAATCTTCATAAAATGCTTTGCGCGAAGTTCTCTTGCCACTGGCCCGAAAATACGGGTTCCAACCGGCTCATTATTCTTATTAATCACAACAGCGGAATTATCGTCAAAACGGATGGATGATCCGTCGGGCCGGGAGATCTCTTTTTTGGTTCTGACAATAACTGCCTGGACTACGTCTCCCTTGCTGACCTTTGAATTGGGAATAGCCTCTTTTACGGAAACAACGATAACATCTCCGATGGTGGCGTATCTTCTTTTAGACCCGCCAAGAACTTTAATGCAGTATAGTTCTTTGGCGCCTGAATTGTCAGCGACTGTCAGTCTGGTTTCACTTTGAATCATTATTCAACTCCTTAGACACTAGACCGCTTTTTTAAGAATTTCAGTAACCCGAAACCGTTTTAGTTTACTCAGCGGCCTGGTTTCGATAATTTTGACTTCGTCACCAATTCTGCAATCATTTTGCTCATCATGGGCGTGATATTTTTTGTAGCGTTTGATGTATTTTTTATACACCTTATGCTGTACAAATCTCTCAACCCTGACCACCACGGACTTATCCATTTTGTCGGACACGATCAGACCAATCAGCTCTTTTTTATTTTTTTTTGTAGTTTCCATATCGATACTCGTTAGTTAGCTAATTTTGACATTCATTTCTTTGGAAATCGTGTAAAGTCTGGCGATGTCTTTTCTTACACTGGACAGATTGGCTGTATTCGCGAGCTGACCCACATTATTCTGAAAACGAAGGTTAAACAGTTCTTTTTTAAGCTCAACAACTTTATCTTTAATCTGACCTGAATCCATATCTCTGATTTCACTAGCCTTTAACATTATTTACTCCTTTCCACAAAACGGGTTTTCACGGAAAGTTTTCTGGCAGCCAGCCTAAGCGCTTCTTTGGCCAATTCTCTGTCGACGCCTTCCATCTCATAAAGAATCTTACCCGGTTTTACCCGCGCCACCCAAGCATCCGTTGCGCCTTTACCTTTACCCATCCTGACTTCGGCCGGTTTTTTGGTAATTGGGTGATCAGGGAAGAAACGTATCCAGCTTTTACCCTGCCTTTTTGCTTTTCTGGTCATCGCGACCCTGGCTGCCTCAATCTGTCTTGCATTAATATATCCGCATTCCACAGCCTGGAGTCCAAAATCTCCAAAACTTAAGGTGTTGCCTCGCGTGGGCGTTCCTTTGGTTCTGCCGCGAAATTGTTTACGGAATTTTATATTTCTCGGACTCAGCATTTGCTAACTTCTCCTTATCACCTCTAATTAGTTGCCAGAGCCTGTTCACCGGGGCTTAAAACTTCTCCCTTGAAAATGAACACCTTAATGCCAATGGCTCCATAGGTGGTTTTGGCTTCAATGAATCCGTAGTCTACGTCTGCTCTAAGCGTATGCAAAGGGATTCTGCCTTCCTTGTACCATTCGGTTCTGGCCATTTCCGCACCACCCAGACGACCGGAGCAAATAATTTTAATCCCTTTTGCCCCGAATCGCATGGCAGAGGAAACGCTTCTTTTCATTGCCCTTCTGAAGGCGATGCGTTTTTCAAGCTGGCTTGCAATATTTTCCGCCACCAGCTGTGCATCAGTTTCAGGTCTTCTGACCTCTTTAATATCAATCAAAACTTCGGGATTAAGCATTTTTTCCAGCTCATTTTTCAGCAGGGCAATCTCTGCACCTTTTTTGCCGATAATGATGCCGGGCCTGGCCGCAAAAACTCTGAGCCTGATCTGTTTTGAAAACCGCTCAATCTCAATTTTAGAGATACCAGCGTGGTATAGTTTCTTTTTCAAAAATTTTCTTACTTTGAAATCTTCTTCGACAAAGCTTGCATACTCTTTGTCGGCATACCACCTGGAATCCCAAGTCCTGATGATGCCTAATCTTAATCCGGTAGGATTTACTTTCTGGCCCAAGCCTTTACCTCCTTGTTTAGACGGTTTCTTCTACAACCACTGTTAAATGACTGGTTCTTTTTAGAATACGGGCAGCTCTTCCCCTCGCCCGCGGCCTGAACCGCTTCATGGATGGTCCATGATCAACAATCACTTTTTTTACTACCAGTTTGTCAACATCCATCTCATTGTTATGCTCGGCATTGGCAATGGCAGAAGCCAGGGTTTTATACATAATCCCTGCTGCTTTTAAAGGCATGAACTTTAACAAGGTCAGCGCCTGTTCGGCATTTTTGCCTTTGATCTCGCTGATGGGCAGCCGAAGCTTAAACGGTGAGATTCTTGCATATCTTGTAGTCGCTTTAACTTCCATATTTTAAATTCCCTCTAAATCATAGCAGATTACCGTTTGGATTTTTTATCTGCGGCATGACCCCAATAAGTTCTTGTGGGTGAAAATTCACCAAGTTTATGCCCCACCATATTTTCCGTTACAAACACGGGAATGAATTTTTTCCCGTTATGGACAGCAAAGGTATTACCGACCATTTCAGGTAAAATAGTGGAACGGCGCGACCAGGTTTTAATTACTTTGTTACTGCTGGACTTCTGGGCTTCAAGAACTTTTTTAAGAAGCTCAGGCGCGATATAGGGTCCTTTTTTTAATGATCTTGGCATAATTTATCACCTATTTCCTTTTAGCCCGTCTTTTGACGATATACTGATCTGTTCTGGCACTCTTACGGGTTCTTTTACCCTTAGCAGGCACACCCCAGGGAGAACATGGCTGACGCCCACCTGATGAACGGCCTTCGCCACCACCCATGGGATGATCCACAGGGTTCATTGCCACACCACGAACAGAAGGCCGTTTTCCCATCCACCTTGTACGTCCTGCTTTACCGATGCTGACGTCGCCGTGTTTCTCATTCCCAACGCGCCCGACAGTGGCTTTGCATTTAAGATGAATCATACGAACTTCACCGGAAGGGAGCAGAATCTGGGCATAAGCGCCTTCTTTAGCCATTAGACGTGCATATCCGCCGGCACTTCTGACAATCTGCCCACCTTTGTTCTGCTTCAACTCAATATTATGGATTCTAGTACCGGTGGGGATATTTTCCAGGGGAAGACAGTTTCCTGGTTTAATATCAGCATCAGGACCGGTTTCAAGGATATCACCAACCTTGACATCAAGGGGAGCCAAAATATATCTTTTTTCACCGTCAGCGTAGCTTAACAGGGCTATCCTGGCAGATCTGTTCGGATCATATTCAATTGCTGAAACCTTAGCTGGGATTCCATCTTTATCCCTTTTAAAATCAATAATACGATATTTTTTCTTAGCTCCGCCGCCTCTGTGTTTGGCAGTAATTCTTCCGTAGGAATTTCGGCCGGACCGTTTATTGAGATTTTTAGTCAGCCTTCGTTCAGGTTTTTCTTTTGTAATCTCTTCAAAAGAAAGATACTCCTGGGCGCGTCTTCCCGGAGATGTCGGCTTGGTCTTAACTATTGTTGACATATTAATACCTCTTTACACACCTTCAAAAAAATCAATTCGTTGTCCAGGCATCAGAGTAACAACGGCTTTTTTCCAGTCCTTTTTCTTGCCGATAATTCTGCCACGCTGTTTTATTTTACCTTTAACCTGTACGGTTCTGACCTGCTTGACCTTTGCATTGAACGCTTTTTCAACAGCATTTTTAATTTCAACCCTGTTGGCATCCTTTGCAACTTTTAAAGTCACCTGGTTGAACGACTCTCTTTGAAGGGTGGATTTCTCGGTAACGACAGGTCCACGGAGGATGTCATATTCAATCATCTTAGCTCAGCCTCCCTTTGATGTTCTCAATACTGGATTCGACCAGCAGAAGGTTTTTAAACTTTAAAATGTCGTAAACATTGAGACCTTCAGTTTTAATCACTTTGACATCCGGAATATTCCTGGAGGACAGAGCAAGCTTTGTATCGTCGGTGTCTGAAACAATAAGAAGATCATCAAGCTTCAATGCGGAAAGCACATTGGCCAGTGCCTTTGTTTTGATTTCTTCAAGCTCAAGCGCATCAATAACAAAAAGCTGACTGTCGGAAACCTTCGCACTTAAAGCCATTTTAAGGGCAAGTTTTCTTACTTTTTTAGGTACTTTTATTTCATAGGACCTAGGGCTGGGACCAAAGATAACACCCCCACCTTTACGCAAAGGGGATTTTACGCTACCGGCCCGTGCATTCCCGGTTCCTTTCTGCCTGAACAATTTCTTTGTAGAACCTGAAATCATACCCCTGGTTTTAGACGCAGCAGTCCCTTCCCGTTTTGAAACGAGCTGGGACCGAACGACTTCGTGAAGAACACTTGTTTTAACCGGTATGCTGAAAATTTCGTCAGGCAGCTCAACTTCAGACACTTTAGCACCTGTACTGTTTAATACCTCTACAGCAGCCATTATTCTTCCTCTTCAATTTTGATCGACTATGCATCACTGCGAAGTAATTGCAATACCCATAGCCGCTATTCGTCTATTTAATCAGACTGATGTTCTGCCGCGTTTTTAAATTTTATAACAAACACGGCGTCAAAAACTGTTTTATTTATTTACATCAGTTTTGCGCACTTCGACAACTCCAGTGTTAAAACCTGGAACAGCACCTTTTACGAGAATGAGGTTGTCGTCATGCTTAATATCTACAATTGTTAAATTTTTTACCGTAACTTTGTCAACACCTTTGTGGCCGGGCATTCTTTTTCCCTTGATTACCTTTGCAGGCCATGCAGAGTTGCCGATGGAACCAGGCTTTCTGTGATTCCGGTTACCGTGGGTTTCAGGCCCTCTGGAAAAACCATGTCGTTTGATGGTTCCCTGGAAGCCACGACCCTTTGAAATACCGGTCACAGTTACCTTATCGCCAACTGAAAACATATCAGCACCAATGGTTGCACCGGCCTCTATATCTTCAATTGAATCTTCTCTAAATTCTCTTAAAACGCGAAAGCCTTTATCCGATGCTTTCTTTAAATGTCCTGCAATGGGTTTATTCAAGCGCTCAACCGGCTTTTCATCAAACCCGAGCTGCAAGGCTGCATACCCGTCGGTCTCTTCCGTTTTTATCTGGGTTACAACACAGGGCCCAACCTGCAGCACTGTAACAGGAACGAGCTGTCCATCGGAGGCAAACACATTGGTCATCCCGATTTTTTTTCCAAGCAATCCACTCATCATAACAAATATGTCCCTGTTAATGCACTATAATTTAATTTCAACGTCCACGCCGGGGGACAGGTCAAGTTTCATTAACGCATCCACGGTCTGCTGTGTCGGCTCAAGAATATCCATCATTCTTTTGTGCGTTCTGATTTCAAACTGCTCACGGGATTTTTTATTCACATGAGGTGAACGCAACACAGTAAATTTGTTGATCCGGGTGGGTAAGGGAACCGGCCCCACAATTCTGGCACCGGTTTTCCTTGCCGTATCAACAATATCTACTGAAGACTGATCAAGCAGCTTATGATCATAAGCTTTGAGCCTAATTCTAATTTTAGTCTTCAACATTGTTATTGTTCTTTCTTAATCTACTATTCTATAATTTCACCAACAACACCGGCACCAACTGTACGACCACCCTCACGAATAGCGAAACGAAGTTCCTTTTCCATGGCGATGGGGTTGATCAATTCGACGTTAATGGTAGCATTATCACCAGGCATAATCATTTCAACACCTTCGTCCAGGGTCAAAACACCTGTAATATCGGTGGTTCTGAAGAAAAACTGAGGTCTGTAACCGCTAAAGAAAGGTGTATGACGCCCTCCTTCTTCTTTACTCAGGGCATACATTTCAGCTTTAAATTTGGTGTGAGGTTCAATTGAGCCTGGCTTGCATACAACCTGACCGCGCTCAACCTGATCACGTTTTGTACCACGCAACAACAATCCGACATTATCGCCCGCCTGCCCTTCATCCAGAAGCTTTCTGAACATTTCAACACCGGTACATACCGTCTTGGTAGTATCTCTGATACCTACGATTTCAATTTCTTCGCCGGTCTTGATTATACCGCGTTCAATACGACCGGTAACAACCGTACCACGTCCGGAAATTGAGAATACATCTTCGATGGGCATCAGAAAGGGCTTAGCTGTATCTCTTTCAGGCTCGGGAACATAGGAGTCAAGCACATCAAGAAGTTCAAAAATAGGCTTGGCTTCTTCAGCGTCCACGTCATCACATTCCAGGGCTTTAAGCGCAGAGCCGCGGATAATTGGCGTCTCATCGCCCGGGAATTCGTAGGTATCAAGAAGCTCCTGAAGTTCCATTTCAACCAGTTCAATGAGCTCTTCATCATCGACCATGTCGCATTTGTTCAGGAAAACAACGATTTTAGGCACACCAACCTGACGGGCAAGCAGAATGTGCTCACGGGTCTGGGGCATGGGACCGTCATCGGCGGACACAACAAGAATAGCACCATCCATCTGAGCAGCGCCGGTGATCATATTTTTAATATAGTCAGCATGGCCCGGACAATCAACATGCGCGTAATGGCGGTTGTCGGTCTCGTACTCAACATGGGCGGTGGCGATGGTGATACCGCGCTCTCTTTCTTCCGGAGCTTTATCAATTTCATCAAAGGGAACATACTCCCCATGGCCTTTCAGGCCGGCAAGTTTGGTAATCGCCGCAGTCAGAGTGGTTTTCCCGTGATCGATATGCCCGATTGTCCCGATGTTCACGTGCGGTTTGGTCCGCTCAAATTTCTCCTTAGCCATCTTCTGTATTCCTCCTGTGGAATGTTTTCAAAGATATTTTTAAAATTTCTACCACCTAAAATGCGCGAATGCCTTGTTGGCCTCAGCCATTCTATGTGTATCTTCTCTTTTCTTGATTGCACCGCCACGCTCGTTATAAGCGTCCATCAACTCAGCAGCAAGCTTATTCCCGAAGCCTTTCTCAGAACGACTTCTGCTAAAATTAATAAGCCATCTGAAGGCCAGAGCGGTCTGGCGACCGGGTTTTATATCAGTGGGCACCTGATAGGTAGACCCACCGATCCTTCTTGATTTCACTTCAACAGAAGGCCTGATATTATCAATCGCTTTTTTAAACACTGCCAAAGCAGGCTCGCCAATTTTATCTTCAGCAATCATCAACGCATTAGCCACAACTTTTCGGGCAGCATTCTTTTTGCCGTCTCTCATAACACAATTGACAAACTTGGCTGCAAGCTTTTCCTCATGCGTGGCATCCTGCATGAAACCTTCTTTAAACACTAGTTTTTCTGCCATATTAAAAAGTCCACCAAATTTATATTTTATTAATATGAATGCTTAAGCCCATCATGATTCTTTGGGCCATCATGACTACTTGGGACGCTTGGCACCATATTTGGAACGTCCCTGGCGACGGTCATCCACACCCAGCGTATCAAGGGCACCCCTTACAATATGATAGCGCACGCCTGGAAGGTCCTTCACCCTTCCGCCCCTGACCAGAACAACAGAGTGCTCCTGGAGATTATGCCCCATGCCTGGGATATAAGCCGCAACTTCCATACCGGTTGTCAAACGAACCCTTGCAACTTTCCTTAGAGCTGAGTTCGGTTTTTTAGGAGTAGAAGTATAGACCCTGGTGCAAACCCCGCGCTTTTGAGGTCCACCCTTCAACGCCGGCGTACTTACCTTTTTTTCAGCTTTCTTTCTACCTTTTCTCACCAATTGATTTATGGTCGGCATAACTCCACACGCTCCTTCATCAAACTTAATAAGTCGCCATACACGACAAAATATTTAATTCTACTTACACTTTTTTCAAATGTCAACAATATTTATTTTTTTCTATACCTCAGAGAATTCACCATATCCGACTTCCAGGTCGCGATAGCCGGGAAAACCCGTACCGGCCGGGATAAGCCGGCCCATAACAACGTTTTCTTTCAACCCCTTGAGGCTGTCATATTTACCTTCAATGGCAGCAAGGGTCAGCACCTTAGTGGTTTCCTGAAACGATGCCGCAGACAAAAAACTATCTGTGGACAAAGAGGCCTTGGTAATACCAAGAATCAAGGGTTCACCCTTGGCCGGCTCACCGCCCTCCATAGCCACCTTGCGATTGGTTTCCTCAAAAAGAATACGGTCAACCTGTTCATCGGGTATAAAGTTGGTGTCTCCGGTGGAGATCACTTTAACCCGGCGCATCATCTGACGGATAACAACTTCGATGTGCTTGTCATTGATTCGTACACCCTGAAGCCTGTAAACTTCCTGGACCTCGTCAACCAGGTATTTGGCCAGTGCCACTTCACCCTTGATATTCATTATATCCTGGGGATTGGCAGAACCTGCAATCAGGGGATCTCCTGATTTTACATAATCACCGTCATACACGGACACATGCTGTCCCTTGGGAATGGCGTATTCTTTGGCCTCTCCAACATCGGCAGGCTTAACCGTAACCTTCTGACGGCCTTTGGTCCCCTTTGATACAGTGACATAACCATCAATTTCAGTCAGTACTGCCGGATCTTTTGGCTTTCTAACCTCAAAAAGCTCGGCAACCCTGGGCAAACCCCCGGTAATATCTTTGGTCTTTGTGGTGGCACGCGGCAGTTTGGCGATCACATCACCCGCCATGATGTTGTCATCCTCTTCAACAGTGAGAATGGCGTTTACCGGCAGGTAATATCTTGCAGGGGTTTTAGAGTTGGGCAGCTTGACCGCTTTACCCTCTTTGTCTTTGACGGTAATCCTGGGTCGAACCTCGACATCCTTGCTTTCAATTATCGTTCTTGACACCTTGCCGGTAACCGGATCAATCTGTTCCTGGACCGTATTTCCCACAATAATATCAGCAAATCTTATCCGACCGGATACTTCAGTGATAATCGGTGTGGTAAAGGGATCCCAGGAGGCGATAATATCGCCCGGCTCGATCTGCTGACCGTCCTTGGCATGGAGAGTGGCGCCATAAATGACATTCTCCTTAGCACGCTCACGTCCCTCCTCGCCGACAATGGTCACACCACCACCTTTACGATTCATGACAATGACATCTCCCTGGGCAGAAGTTACGGTCTGAATATCATCATTGAACTTTAAAATCCCACCCACACGGGCCTTGACTTCAGCAACCTCTACTTTTCTGGACGCTGTACCACCGATGTGAAAGGTACGCATGGTTAACTGGGTACCGGGTTCACCAATGGACTGGGCTGCTACAATACCAATGGCCTGACCAATTTCCACGGTGACACCATGGGCAAGATCCCGGCCGTAGCACCTTGAACAGACACCATGTTTTGAATTGCATGTCAATACGGATCTGATTTTTACCCGTTGAACGCCTGCTGCTTCAATTTTAGCCACATGGGCTTCATTGAGTTCCGTATCTGACGCCACAATAAATTCATCGGAATAGGGATCACGGATATCCTCCTGGGTCACGCGCCCAAGAATTCTTTCCCCAAGGGTCTGAATAATCTCGCCGCCCTCATACAATGCTTCAACTTCAATGCCGTTGATGGTACCGCAATCAGGTTCCACTATGGTGCAGTCCTGGCCGACGTCAGCTAGACGACGGGTAAGGTAACCGGAATTGGCTGTTTTCAGTGCAGTATCAGCCAGCCCCTTACGGGCACCATGGGTGGAGATAAAATACTGGAGTACGGACAGACCTTCACGAAAACATGCGGTGATGGGATTCTCAATAATTTCACCGGATGGTTTAGCCATCAACCCGCGCATACCAGCCAACTGACGCATCTGATCCTTGGAACCACGGGCGCCGGAATCCGCCATGACATAGACGGCATTGAGTTCTTCTGAACTGTCTGCCCCCTCTTTTTTGGGAGGATTTTTCATAACCTCCATCATAGCGTTGGCAATATCGTCTGTGGCCTGGGCCCAGATATCAACCACCTTGTTATACCGTTCACCCCGGGTAATCAAGCCTTCGGAATACTGATTTTTGATATCTTCAATATTTTTTTCGGCCTTGCCAATCAACTCCCATTTATTCGCCGGAATAATCATGTCATCAATGCAGATGGACAGACCGCCAAGCGTTGAATTCTTGTATCCAATGTCCTTTAAGCGGTCGGAAAGGATAACGGTTTCCTTTAAGCCGATATTTCGGTAGGCATAATCGATGAGCTTTACAATGGATTTTTTATCCATCAATTTATTCACCAGACTAAACGGCAACGTAGAGGTTCTTTCATCCACTTTAAAAATGGTGTACTTGTCTCCTACCATCCGGACATCGGTGAACTGCCCTTGTTTCAGTCCGTAAAGCTGCTCCACCACCACATCGGAAACCTGGAAAATATTTTTAAATTCCTTACGTGTTAAAACGCCTGTTGTTCCCCGGGTCTTTTTAATTTCATCATCCCCGTATTTATTAAGGACAGCATCAAAATCTTCACCGGCCTTTAGCTCAGCAAGAGCAGCCTCGGCATCTTCGAGACTTTCGGTCCGGATACGGCTCATATTCAACAGTACGTCACCCGGGATGGTTTCCCACAGAAGAATCCGTCCGGTAGTGGTCTCGTAAATCTCATCGTCAATACGAACCTTAATCTTAGCGTGAATATTCAGCTCTCCCGCATCAAAGGCAAAACGCACCTCGTCAATACTTGAAAAGGTGGCCCCTTCCCCTTGCTGACCGGACATTGCCCGGGTCATATAATAAATACCCAATACGATATCCTGGGTGGGAACAATAATAGGCTGACCATTAGCCGGGGACAAAATATTGTTGGTGGACAACATCATGATCCTGGCTTCAAGCTGGGATTCCAAGGACAGCGGCACGTGAACGGCCATCTGGTCACCGTCAAAGTCAGCGTTAAATGCCGGGCACACCAATGGATGAAGCTGAATGGCCTTGCCTTCGATCAATACCGGCTCAAACGCCTGGAACCCGAGACGATGCAGGGTGGGTGCACGGTTAAGCATAACCGGGTATTCCTTTACCACGGCTTCAAGGGCATCCCATACTTCAGTCTCCTCGCGTTCAACCATTTTTTTAGCACTCTTAACCGTGGAGACCAGGCTCTTCTGCTCGAGGTAATTATAAATAAACGGCTTGAACAGCTCCAAAGCCATTTTCTTGGGAATGCCGCACTGGTGGAGGCGAAGCTCAGACCCAACGGTGATTACGGTACGACCGGAATAATCCACACGTTTGCCTAAAAGATTCTGGCGGAAACGCCCCTGTTTACCCTTAAGTGTATCAGACAAAGACTTCAACGGACGTTTGTTGGTACCTGTGACCACCCGACCATGGCGCCCATTGTCAAAAAGCACATCCACAGCTTCCTGGAGCATCCGCTTCTCGTTTCGGACAATAATATCCGGGGCATTGAGATCAACCAGCCGTTTAAGACGGTTATTACGGTTAAGCACCCGACGATACAAATCATTGAGATCCGAGGTGGCAAACCGGCCGCCTTCAAGAGGTACAAGAGGGCGCAGATCCGGAGGCAGAATGGGGCAGGCCGTCAAGATCATCCGGGAAGGTTCTATGCCTGAAGTTAAAAAGGCATCAATTACCTTCATACGCTTGGCCATTTTTTGCTGCTTGGCCATGGATTTGGTCAGGCCGATCTCTTCGGTAAGTTCATCATGAACCGCCTGAAGATCAATCTCATTGAGCAGGGTTAAAATCGCCTCTGCGCCGATACCGGCAACAAAGCCCTCCTCACCAAATTCTTCAATGGCTTCATAATACTGGTCATCGGAAAGCAGCTGTAATTTTTTTAGCCCGGTATCCTTGGGATCAATAACAAGATAGGAATCAAAATAGAGAACCTTTTCCAGGTTCTTCAACGTCATATCCAGGACATTACCAATCTTGGAAGGCAGACTTTTCAAAAACCAGATATGGGACACAGGTGCGGCAAGCTCAATATGCGCCATACGCTCTCGTCTGACCTTGGACTGAATAACTTCAACCCCGCATTTTTCACAAACCACCCCCCGGTGCTTCATGCGCTTGTATTTGCCGCAATTACACTCGTAATCCTTGGTCGGTCCAAATACCTTGGCACAGAAAAGACCGTCACGTTCGGGCTTAAACGTTCTGTAGTTAATGGTCTCTGGTTTTTTTATTTCACCATGGGACCATTCCCGAATCTGATCTGATGATGCAAGGCTGATCTGAACCCCCTGGTAACTTTGGGGATCTTTTGGTTTTGCGAAGAAATCATAAATATTATCCAATGTCTTCTCCTTATTTGCTGCCTTCTATAAGATTCATATCCAGCCCCAGAGCATTAAGCTCTTTTATCAGAACCCTGAAGGACTCAGGCATTCCAGGTTCCAGGACATTCTGGCCTTTAACAATTTTTTCATACATACGGGTCCGGCCTGTCATATCATCGGATTTCACCGTAAGAAATTCTTGAAGTGCATGGGCGGCACCGTAAGCTTCCATAGCCCAAACCTCCATCTCCCCAAGACGCTGGCCACCGAACTGAGCCTTACCACCAAGGGGCTGCTGGGTGACAAGGGAGTACGGCCCAATGGACCGTGCATGCAGCTTGTCGTCAACCAGATGGTGAAGCTTGAGCATATACATGGTTCCCACAGTAACCGGTTTATCAAAAGGTCTCCCGGTACGCCCGTCATAGAGGATGGACTGGCCCGAAGGGTCACTGCCGGACATGCTGATCAATTCCTTGATCTCTTCCTCTGTGGCACCGTCAAATACCGGTGTGGCGGTATGGACACCATTTTTATAAAGGGAAATGAACTCCAAAAAATTTTCATCATCCATGGCATCAATGTCCCGGACAATGGCATCATCCACCTGCCCTTCTCTTTGTTTCCGGGTCAAAGAAAATATTTGTTTGGCTTTGTCCCGCAATGCGTCAAGCCGCTTTTCCTCAAGCATTTCGTCAATTTGCTGCCCCAGGGCATAGGCTGCCCGACCCAGATGAATCTCAAGGATCTGACCCACATTCATACGGGAAGGCACACCCAAGGGATTAAGCACCATGTCAACAGGTCGACCGTCTTCAAAATAAGGCAGATCCTCGACCCGAAGGATTCTTGAAACAACACCCTTGTTCCCGTGGCGGCCGGCCATTTTATCTCCCACGGAAAGCACCCGCAACAGAGCAACAGAAATTTTAATAAGCTTAAGAACCCCTGGAGGAAGGTCGTCACCCTTTTCAAATCTGGAAACCTGACGGTTGAAATGCTCCCGGGCCTGTTTTATCTGAGCCTGGGCTTGTTCAAGGATAACCTGAACTTTTTCGGTCAATACGGCATCCTCAACAGTGACATTTACCAGTACGGACACAGGTACTTTTTCAAAAATATCAGAAACAACTTTTGTTCCGGCCTTAACCAGAACCTTGCCGTTTCGTTCCAGATCATTGGACAGTGTATGACCGTCAAGTACGGATTCAACTTTCTGTCGGCCGACATCGGAAATAATTTTAATCTCATCATCACGGTCTTTTTCAAAACGCTCTATCTCTGCATCTTCGATCTGGCGTGTTCGGTCATCCTTTGGCAGACCGCGGCGTGAAAATACCTTGGCATCAATCACCTTTCCATGAACACCCGGAGGCACACAAAGTGACGTATCCTTTACATCACCCGCTTTTTCACCGAAAATGGCGCGCAGCAGCTTTTCTTCAGGAGAGAGCTGAGTTTCGCCCTTGGGCGTAATTTTACCCACCAGAATATCACCGGGTTTGACCTCAGCCCCCAGACGGATAATGCCGCTGTCATCCAGATTTTTCAAGGCATCTTCACCCACATTGGGGATGTCCCTGGTGATCTCTTCCTTGCCAAGCTTGGTATCTCTGGCCAGGACCTCAAACTCCTCAACATGAACAGACGTGTACACACCATCTTTGACCAGGCGCTCGGATACCAGTATGGAATCCTCATAATTGTACCCATCCCAGGGCATGAAGGCCACAGTCACATTTTTCCCAAGCGCCAGTTCCCCCAATTCCGTGGACGGCCCATCCGCAATGACGTGCCCTTTTTTAACCCGCTCATTTTTCTTCACAATGGGCCTGTGATTAAAGCAGGTGTTCTGGTTGGAACGGACAAACTTGGTACAGTTATAAATTGAAACAGCCTTATGAAATTTTGGATCATCAGTGTCATCATTTTTAACAACAATACGCTTTGAATCCACATCAACCACCACCCCGTCGCACTCAGCCACAATAGTAACCCCGGAGTCCCTGGCGACAACCGCTTCCATGCCGGTACCCACTAAAGGGGCTTCACTGCGAATCAACGGTACGGCCTGGCGCTGCATGTTGGAGCCCATAAGCGCCCTGTTGGCGTCATCATTTTCAAGGAAAGGGATCAGCGATGCGGATACGGATACCAACTGGTTTGGCGACACGTCCATAAACTTTACTTCTTCAGGTGCCACCATCTCAAATTCACCGCCCACCCGTGCAGATACCGTGGGATTGATAAAATTCCCATCAGCGTCCAACGTAGCATTGGCCTGGGCAATGGGAAGTTCTTTTTCTTCAAATGCACTTAAATGCTGAATTTTTTTACTGGCATTTCCGTCATTTACTATCCTGAAAGGGGTTTCAATAAATCCAAAATCATTTACCCGGGCGTAGGTACACAAGGAAACAATCAAACCGATGTTGGGCCCCTCAGGGGTCTCGATGGGGCAGATACGGCCATAATGGGATGGGTGAACATCACGCACCTCAAACCCTGCACGCTCACGGGTCAACCCACCAGGACCCAACGCTGAAAGACGCCGCTTATGGGTAGTTTCAGACAAAGGATTGGTCTGGTCCATGAACTGGGATAGCTGTGACGTGCCGAAAAATTCACGAACAACCGCAGATACCGGCTTAGGATTGATAAGATCATGGGGCATCATGGCATCCACTTCCTGCATGCTCATCTTTTCCTTGATGGCCCGCTCCATGCGGACAAGACCGATGCGGTAATGGTTTTCCAGAAGTTCGCCCACAGCCCTGACCCGCCGGTTTCCCAAATGGTCGATATCGTCCACTTGGCCCTGGGTATCTTTGAGTTCAATCAGCGTAGACGCGGTAAGCAGCACATCTTCTTTTCTCAGGGTTTTTACGTCGATTTTCGTATTCACCCCGAGGCGATGATTCATTTTAAGGCGCCCCACCTTGGACAAATCATAATATGCCTGGCGGAAAAACAGATGATCAATAAAATCCTGGGCCACCTCAATGGTGGCGGGATTACCGGGACGAAGCCTGCGGTAAATATCCATTAGGGCCTCTTCCTTGGATTCAATCTTGTCTGAAACCAGGGTTTTACGCATACAATCTGAACTGCGGGGATTTACATAGAGAATGTCAAAGCTATCTATATCCTTTTCCTCAAGCAGTTCAAAAGTATCCTCTGCAATGGTATCACCGGCTCTAAACAAGGGGGCTTGATCACTGCTTTCCAAAAAAAAGTTAATAGCAAACGCTTTGCCGATGAGTTCATCTTCGGAAATAGGGATAAAATCCAAATTTTCATCGGCAAGTTGTTTTAAGGCACGTTTGGTAAAAATTCGACCAGCCTTGACGACAACATCACCGGTTTCAGGAGATTTAATATCATAGCCGGCCCGTTGCCGGACCAAATTTTCAGGAATGAATTCTCTAAAATAAGAGCCGTTCTTACGTAAAATTCTTTCTTTGGTATAGAAAAAATCAAGAATATCTTCCCCTGTGTATCCAAATGCCTTGAAAAGAATGGAAACAGGAAATTTACGCCGGCGGTCAATACGGATATAGACGATATCTTTGGCATCAATTTCCATATCAATCCAGGAACCACGCACTGGAATAATACGGGCATTATAAATAATCTTACCCGAAGAGTAATTTTTCCCTTTGTCATGATCAAAAAACACACCGGATGAACGGTGAAGCTGAGAGACAACAGCACGCTCAGTACCATTGATGATGAAGGTCCCCCTGGGTGTCATCAAAGGAATAGTGCCAAAATATATTTCCTGTTCCTTTATATCACGGATGGTTGACACACCTGTGTCTTTGTCATGGTCATAGACGACAAGCCGAACCCTTATATTTACCGGGATGTCATATGTCATCCCGCGACTGATACACTCCTGCATGGAGTGCTTGGTCTCCCCAAAGGAATAAGAGACATATTCAAGGGAAGATGTATCGGTAAAATCCTTGATAGGAAATACGGACTTAAAAACCGAATGAAGTCCCTTTTCTTCTCTGTCCTGGGGTGAAACATCCCTTTGAAGAAACCCTTCAAAGGAATCTCTTTGCATCCCGATGAGATCAGGGATGTCTATAATTTTACGTTTACCGCCAAACTCTTTTCTAACTCGCTTGTTCGTCAAAAGACTTCCGGCCATGATATCTCCCGATGTGAGTTTTTCCAACCGTAAAAGCGGAGACACGACCCACTGGCCTTGCCCCCGCGTATAGTTTATGCACAAACTACTTGTGCTTATCAGCTATGCTAAACTACTTTACAGACACTTGGGCACCGGCACCCTCAAGCTGTTCTTTAACTTTGTCTGCCTCTTCCTTGGCAACACCTTCTTTTACAGCTTTGGGCGCTTCTTCAACAAGTGCCTTGGCTTCTTTAAGCCCGAGCCCGGTGATAGCACGAACTTCCTTAATTACATTAATCTTTTTGTCACCGGCAGCTTCAAGGATGACGTCAAATTCTGTTTTCTCTTCTTCTGCAGCACCACCAGCATCTCCGCCGGCAGGCATGGCACCTGCAGCAAAGGCAACAGGCGCAGCTGCAGACACACCGAATTTGTCTTCAAGTTCCTTAATCAGTTCGGAAAGCTCCAGAACGCTCATATTTGAAATAAATTCAATTACATCATCTTTAGTAATATCAGCCATTTTAATCTCCTGAAAATATACGACTATCTGAATCGTACTTATAAATCTATAGTTTTGGTTTATTCTAAGTTACGCTGCATCTTTTTGATCTTTAACAGCATTAAGCACATTAAGAAAAGATCTGGGAACGCCGGCCAGCACGTTGACAAAATTCGTGGGAACAGCATTGAGAGTGTATACCAATTTGGCCAGCAGCTCTTCTTTGGAGGGCATCTTAGCAAGCTGCTTGACATCTTCTTCGCTTAAAAATTTTCCGTCAAGGGACGCACCCTTGAGTTGTATTTTCTCATTGGTTTTCAGAAATTCTGAGATAACCTTGGCAGGCGCCACAGGATCATCCTTAGAAAGGATAATCGCATTCGGACCCTTAAAAAGGTCCGTTAATACCTCGGAGCCGGTCCCTTTCGCCGCCAGTCTCATCAAGGTATTTTTTACCACCGCCATTTGAGCCCCGGCTTCCCGAAGTTTTGCGCGAAGTTCGGTCACTTGGGAAACAGTCAGACCCTTGTAGTCGACCAAGAAAGAGATCTCTGCATCGCCGAGATCCTTTGCAAGCTTTTCGACCAGTTCTTTTTTCTGGGAAATATTCAGCATTTTTTTACACCTCCTTCCATAAATAAATTAGTGTCGAAGGTGCCAACGAAACCAAAACAAAATTTATTTTCTGTCTCGGCAGGCCGGCAAATCCGATTATGCATATAATATGCACCTACTGTCTAGGACAGGTCTAAAACGTGCTTCGTTTAATAAAGACAGTACGAAACACGCTTATTCTTTATATTTATTTGATCAACAAAGGATCTACCTTGATACCAGGACCCATTGTTGAAGATACACTAATGGATTTCAGATAGGTTCCTTTACTTGCAGCAGGCTTGAGAGAGACAATTTTATCAAGAAAAACGGTTACATTTTCCAACAGTTTTTCAGCACCAAAAGATATCTTTCCAACAGGAACATGTACGATACCGGCTTTTTCAACTCTGAAATCGATCTTACCGGCTTTGACTTCGTTAATAGCCTTGGCAAGCTCAAATGTTACGGTACCGGTTTTTGCATTGGGCATAAGTCCCCTTGGGCCAAGAACTCGTCCAAGTTTACCAACGGTACCCATCATGTCTGGTGTAGCGATTGCTTTATCAAACCCGAACCAGCCATCCTTGATTTTCTCAACGATCTCGTCTGTGGCAATGAAGTCTGCACCTGCATCAAGGGCTTCTTGTTCTTTTTCACCTTTGGCAAACACCAGGACTTTCACCTCTTTACCCAGTCCATTGGGCAGAACAACGGTTCCGCGAACCATCTGATCTGCATGCCGCGGGTCAACCCCCAGCCTTACGGCGACATCAACCGTTTCGTCAAATTTTGCATAACTGGAAGATACAGCAATTTCCAGGGCATCTTTGGGTCCATACTGAACCATTCTGTCCACTTTGCTCAGTGCTTCGTTATGTTTTTTACTCCGCTTAGGCATTTTAATCACTCTTATACTTGAAAGTTAAACGACTTCTATTCCCATACTCCTGGCTGTGCCTTCAATAATTCTCACGGCAGCATCAATATCCGAGGCGTTCAAATCCGTTTTTTTGGTTTCTGCAATAGCAACAACCTGGTCTCTTGTCACCTTACCTACTTTATCACGATTCGGCTCTCCAGACCCCTTAGAAAGCTTGGCTGCAGCCAAAAGCAATCTTGAAGCAGGCGGGGTTTTGGTTATGAAGCTGAAAGACCTGTCCTGATACACAGTGATAACGACAGGAATAATCTGTCCCGCATCATTAGCAGTCTTAGCGTTAAACGCCTTACAGAAATCCATGATGTTGACACCGTGCTGCCCCAGAGCCGGACCAATGGGGGGAGACGGATTTGCTTTGCCGGCTTCAACCTGAAGCTTAATCTGTGTCATTACTTTTTTTGCCATTTCATTACTCCTGAAACTCTTTATTTAACCCGACTAAATCTTGGTTACCTGTATAAAATTCAATTCGACTGGAGTGGCGCGCCCGAAAATGCTAACCAACACTTTGACCTTTTCCTTATCCGGAGACACTTCTTCGACAGTACCATTAAAATTAGAAAAAGGCCCATCAACAACCCGCACATCATCGCCCGGTTCAAAATAATATTTGGGCTGGGGCTTCTCTTTACCCTGCTCCATCTTTTCAATAATGCTCTGGGCTTCCCTATCGGTTATGGGGGCAGGTTTATTTTTTCCACCAAGAAAACCGGTAACCTTAGCTGTTGAACTTACAATATGCCACGTCTCGTTATCCAGATGCATACGCACAAGAATATACCCAGGATAAAACTTCCTAGAAGACTGCCTTTTTTTTCCATCTACCAACTCTACAACATTTTCAGATGGAATAAGGATGTCCCCGAATTTTTCCGGATGTTTTAACCCCTGGATTTTTTCTTCCAGGGCAAGCTTTACCTTTTGCTCATGACCGGAATAAACGTGGACAACATACCATTTTAAAGACATCTTATTTCCCTTAGTCTAAGTCAGGATAACTTGGACAAGCTTGGACAGACTGTAATCAAAAATTCCCAGAAAAACAGCAACAATGAACACAAAAACAACAACAACAACAGTCGTTCCGGTTGTTTGTTTCCGGGTCGGCCAAACAACCTTCTTTAACTCGACCTTTACTTCCCGGAAAAATTCTGCTGTCCTTGCAAAAATATTATCTGTCCCAGACTGATCCACCGGTTTTTCAGACCTGGCAGCAGACGATGACTGCACCGGTTTACCTGCTACAGTCGATTTTACAGCAACACCCGTCTCACCACCAGCTTCAACAACTCGTTTTCGTTTTTCACTTTGAGGTTTTTTTTTCTGTAATCTCGACATATTCCACCGATGAATTGCCTCCTGACCGACACTAAATATCGACAGGAGGCTATAAAAAGTGGCAGGTCAGGAGGGAGTCGAACCCCCAACAGCCGGATTTGGAGTCCGGAGCTCTACCAATTGGAGCTACTGACCTGCATAGTAATCTATTTTATTTTTGTCTCTTTGTGGACCAGATGTTTATTACAGAATTTGCAATATTTTTTAAACTCAACCTTGTCCGGAGTCTTGCGTTTATTCTTGGTCGTTGTATAATTTCTCCTCTTGCATTCAGTACAGGCAAGAGCAATAAGCACTCTGTCCACTTTCAACCCCTTGACGTTTATTTTTGATATACTCACATCGCCCGGATACGCGCTCCGGCAAATGCTACCTTGTTCAACGCAAACACAAACCTTTTAGCACAATTTGGAGCCCATGACCAGAATCGAACTGGTGAACCTCTTCCTTACCAAGGAAGCGCTCTACCAACTGAGCTACATGGGCTCAAGTTCCATACATTCTAAACTAGCATATAGAAGACTGAGAATGGAGCGGGAGACGAGATTCGAACTCGCGACATTCAGCTTGGAAGGCTGAAGCTCTACCAACTGAGCTACTCCCGCTTATGATAAGACTAAATTCAAGTCAATCAACCAAACCGACCATGTAGTCCCAACAATCTTTGCTACAGATCTCCTACATTTGTTTTGGTGGTGGGGGGAGGATTTGAACCTCCGAAGGCTGAGCCGTCAGATTTACAGTCTGATCCCTTTGACCACTCGGGAACCCCACCTAAGCTATTTTGGAGCCGATACCCCGAATCGAACGGAGGACATTCTCATTACAAGTGAGATGCTCTACCATCTGAGCTATATCGGCTTACTTTAAGCTACACACCTTCCGTAGCAAAAAGACCGGGCAAACATATCAGAACATTTTTGACATGGCAACCCCTTTTTTTAAAAAAACTGAATATTTTTTTCTTAGGGCCATTAAACATTTTAAACGTTCACGTGATTCCGACCTCATACAAAATGTTATTTAACCATATTAATGTTCAATTAAAAACAATGGTTGCACTGTATTTTTTCATTGACATTCCACGCTATCTTCTTTAAAAAAATAGATATCCTAATAACAGCCATACGCTGACTGAGTCTATCAACACCCAGGCTCAACTCACAAAAAAGCATGGGCACAATTTATTATTTTAAATAATTTTTAGTCTTTTAAGCTTCCATTTAAATAAACAGTTATCGGTAAGGAGACCAAGTGAATATTTACAAACTGGCCGCATTTATTTTTGCTTTATTCGTGATTACCGGTTGCCAGCACACCCACTTGTCAGCCAACAACCCTCATATAACAGAGCAGGCCCTTAAAGCAGCTGACCCCCAGGACCAGTGCATCCGCCAAGACGCAACAAAAGAACAGCTTAAGGTAAAAGACGAGAATCAAGCCCCGGAGGCCAATCAAGGCAAGATAGACCAAGCCCTTGAACTTTGCAGTGGGGCACAAAATTACTGGGAAGAAGGCAATCTCGAAGACGCATTATCGAGCCTTGATGCGGCCTATGCCCTGATGCTTGAAATTGAGACAGATGACAATTCCGAGCTTAATCAACAAAAAGAAGATATCCGTTACCTTATCTCCAAACGTGTTCTTGAAATTTATGCGTCCCGGCAGATTATTGTAACCGGCCATCATGACGCCATCCCCATCACCTTAAACCATCATGTAAATGCTGAGATAAAACGCTTAACCGGACCCGAACGTAAATTTTTTATCCGTTCGCTTAACCGTTCCTGCCGTTACCGGCCGTTTATTGTTCAGGAACTTAGAAAATCCGGACTGCCTGAAGAGATATCTTGGCTCCCTCTGATTGAAAGTGGTTTTAAAACCAGGGCGTTATCCCCTGCAAGGGCGCTTGGCCTGTGGCAGTTTATACCGTCAACCGGGAATAAGTTCGGATTAAGCCGCGATCATTATATAGATGAACGTATGGATCCTGAAAAAGCAACTAGAGCCGCCATTGACTATCTCAAGGAACTGCATAATCTGTTCGGGGACTGGACCACTGCCATCGCAGCTTACAATTGTGGTGAATACCGTGTACTGAAGACAATTCGCAAACAAAAACTCAACTACTTGGATAATTTCTGGGATCTATACCAGAGCCTCCCCCGGGAAACCGCAAGGTATGTACCAAGATTCCTGGCCACTGTTCATATTGTCAAAAACCTGGAAAAATATAATATCACTATAGACAAACCATTAAAACCGATTGAATACAAGCCTCTTACAGTAAAAAAACAGGTCCGCTTAAGCGAAATTGCAAAAGCAATCAACGTAGATAATGATATACTTGTTTCTCTCAATCCGGAATTGCGTCATCAAGTCCTGCCACCGGAGCCCTACACAATTAAGATACCTGTAAATCACGCAGACCGGTTTATGGCCAAGATAGATACCATTAAAACGAATTACCGCCAGAGCCCCCAGTATACTTACTACCGCATACGAAAAGGAGATACCTTATCAGGCATTGCCAGAAAATTTAGAACATCTGTAAATGCCATTGCCAGATCCAATAAAATTTCAAAAAAAAGCTGTATTTCTATCGGCAAAGTATTAAAAATTCCAGGATCACAATACAAGGCAAGTAGTAACACTACGTTAAGTGCCGGTAAAAATTCAAAAAAAATAATTTATACCGTACGTAGCGGAGACAATCTGTGGCTAATTGCCAGAAAGTTTTCTACGACCACAAAACAGATCAAAGCAATTAACAAATTATCCGGAACCAGACTAAGTATTGGCCAGCGCCTGACGATTGTCACCGGATATAAGGGAAAAGACACAAACCTCTCAAGATATAAAGTTAAATCCGGAGATAGTCCTGTCCGCATTGCAAAAAAACACAATATGAGTTTAAACCGCCTGCTGTCTTTAAATCATTTAAACAAACGAAGCAAAATTTATCCAGGCCAAAGCCTGCTCGTGGAATAAGTGTGATGAAAACGATAAAATCCACTATATAGTTGAATCAATGGGCACATATTATTTCCCCTTAGAGCCTTCCATGAGAAGGCTCTAAGCCCGGACACCCCCCAGCCTACACCACCCCTTCAGTTAGCATGTTGCTTTCTATAAGCATATCCAATTCATCCTGGTAAAAAAAACGGCTTTGATCAAAGGCAGGCCGCAAGTCATCAAGCCATGCCACTTGGTCATCAAAGGACGCGAAGAAAGGCTTTAGAACCCATTCCGGGTTTCTACCCTGAATCATTTGCAAAACAAAAACTTCATTGTCTTTAATCTGAGTGGCTCCCAGAACCTGCACCTTGCCGGGCAAAGCCGACATGCATGGTCCTCGAACGGTTCTTGCTATTCCGCTCACCCGACTGTAAGCTGCGCGAAATATGTTCCAGGCCCTGGCAAGGGGAACATTGAAATAATAACTGTTACCTGTATTGCGGACAACAAACATATAGTAAGGGATACAACCAAGATTGACCTGTTGCTTCCACAATGCGATCCAGCTTTCCGGCCTATCGTTAATATGCCGAAGTAAAGGCGACTGCGTGCGAATCTGCGCCCCGGTTGAACGGATACGGCGGATGGCGTTGCGTACCGTATCTGTCCCAAGCTCTTCCATAGAATTGAAATGGGCCATTATCGCCAAATGTTTTCCAGCGGCAGTCACGTCGTCAAACAGACGAATCAAATCATCCGCATCCACATCATCAATAAAACGATACGGCCAATAAGAAAGCGCTTTTGTCCCGATCCGAATTGTTTTCAAATGGGGGAGGTTGGCACGAATCAGTTTGTGCAAATAAGGAGCAAATATTTTAGTCTTCATAATAAGCGGGTCGCCGCCGGTAAACAGAACATCCGTTACCTCCGTATGGACCTTCAAATATTGAACAAGTTCTTCTGCTTCCTGCATGGCGAACCGAAGCTTTTCTACCCCGATAAACTGAGGCCAGCGGAAACAGAAGGTACAATAAGCATGACAAGTTTGCCCCTGGCTCGGGAAGCAGAGCACTGTTTCTCTATACTTATGCTGCAGACCGGGGAGAATCTTGCCATCGAGATATGCTCGGTTAAGATCCATCTGACCGGCTGGATGGGGATTAAGCTCCATACGGATTTGATTGGCGCAATCAGTAATTTCTTTTTTGGATGCACCGCGTTTCAGCAGTTTGGCCATCTTATTGAAATGGTGGGGATGAAGCATCCCTCGTTGGGGAAAGTTCAGTATGAATATCGGGTCATTGGGCAATTTGTCCCAATCAATCAACTCATTGACCACATAATTGTTCGTTTTGAAAGGCAAAACCCTGGCGACCACATCAATGGCAAATTTCTGATCTTCACTAAGACGATCAATCTGCCTGAGGTTGCGGTAATTACGCAGCGTATAAGATTTATACTTTTCTGCATTTGCTACTGATACAATTTCTTGGGATTGACATGAATACATCACACCTCCGCTTCTTTTCTTTTACAACTGCGTCGAACTCCGACTGTGAATATTGAGAAGGCAGGTTGAGAAGACAGCCGGAAACTTTTTCATTATATCAAAATCAAACCGTTGATATTCTCTTAAAACGTCCGATTTTGGCTATTTTTCTGATGTTTCCTGTTGATATTATAGATAGCGATTTTGCCATTTCTGAATTCTTACGAAACTATCAACCTTCGAACGCTAACAAATTTATTAAATTTAATCAAGACTGCCTTCACCATATTTTTAGATATGTTTCCTTAAAATGTTACCCGCCCACAACAGATTACACGCACCCGGTTACACACTTTTTGAATAATTTGAAAGCTTGAGTATTGTCTAAAAGACCGGTTTATGATACTCATAGCTCGAATTGATAAACATAAGCCCCCGTAGCTCAGTGGATAGAGCATAGGATTCCTAATCCTTGAGCGCAGGTTCGATTCCTGCCGGGGGCACCACTATTTTAAGGGGCTTTAGCCGTGCAGGCGTCTTTGCCGCAACTGGGATATAATGCCGGATGTTTTAAAAAAACCTGAGTTGCTTGCACCGGCCGGCAACTTTGAAAAACTTGAAATTGCAGTCCATTACGGGGCCGACGCTGTGTATCTGGGCGGCAAGGATTTCAGTCTGAGGAATTTTTCAGGCAATTTTACAGACAGCGAACTTGAAGATGCCATAAAATTTGCCGAAAAACACCAAGTCAAAGTATATCTGACCTGCAACATTTACTCCCGTAACCATGAGCAGGACAGTATCGAAGCCTTCCTGGAAAGGATAGGCAACATCGCACCCCATGCCGTTATCATTTCAGACCCAGGTATTATCCTAAAGGCCAAAGAGATTATTCCCCATATTGACATCCATTTAAGCACCCAGGCCAATACCACAAATTTCAATGCAGTTCATTTCTGGGAACAGCAGGGCATTACACGGGTAAACCTGGCAAGGGAATTATCCATTGAAGAGATAAAAACCATTACATCGCGCACAACAATCCAGACTGAGACCTTTGTCCACGGCGCCATGTGCATGTCCTACTCAGGCAGGTGTCTTTTGAGCAGTTTTTTAAGCGGCCGGGACGGCAACAGAGGACTGTGCAGCCATCCCTGCCGTTGGAACTACGCTGTCATGGAAGAGCTCCGGCCCAATGAATATTATCCTGTCCAGGAGGACAGCCGCGGCACCTACATCTTTAATTCCAAGGATATGTGTTTGATAGACCACATTCCCGAATTAATCCATGCCGGAATCTCTTCGTTTAAAATTGAGGGCAGGATGAAAGGAATAAATTATCTAAGTTCGGTGGTAAAAACATATCGCAACGCCATTGACGCATATATCGCAAAACCGGATTCTTATTCCGTGCGTTCAGAATGGCATTCAGAGCTTTACCAAATTTATCACAGGGCTTATTGTACCGGGTTCTATTTCGGCCATCCGGATAACGAATCAAAAAACACCTTGAATC
Source organism: uncultured Desulfobacter sp. (assembly GCF_963666695.1). GTDB lineage: Bacteria > Desulfobacterota > Desulfobacteria > Desulfobacterales > Desulfobacteraceae > Desulfobacter. The sequence continues at coordinate 163,192 of NZ_OY762947.1, read as the reverse complement.
CCGGCAATACGCACAAAGGAAAGATTCATAGTTTTATAGGCAAAATCATTGAAAACCGTGGAGAAAACTTATATTTGTTTGATGTTAGAAACAAACTAATGCCTGGCGACGAAATAGAAATCCTAAGCCCCCAGGGCCCGGCACGACAAACCAAGGTGATGTCACTGACGAATGAAAGCGGCGAACCCGTGGAGAATGCGAAACCCAATACCCGCCTGCTAATTAGGATCCCTGTGCAAGCCTGTCACAACGATATTATTCGCAAAATATAAGATCTTCATATAAACAGCCATAAGCGAACCTAATCTATCAATTCCCAGGCTCGAAACACAACAAAAACGATATTAATTCAATTATTTAATTTAACCTTCACATAAAAACCAAATAGCAACTTTAATTTGACTTTACATTATATCTTCTATAAATTATCTTCATATCAAAGGTTTTAAATCATTTCTGTGACATTCTTTCAGGAGTTTTATTTAATATGTTTGAAGACGACGAAACCCTACAGATGTATATTGAAGAATCACTGGATCACTTGGCAGACATTGAAAGTGATTTACTGACGATTGAAGAAGGCGGCGCAAACATTGATCTTGACCTGGTCAACAATGTTTTCAGGGCAGCCCATTCCGTCAAAGGCGGTGCGGGATTCATGGGGCTGACAACCGTTAAAAATCTTGCACACCATCTTGAGAATGTACTAGGGATGATCCGAAACAGTGAACTGATCCCTGATTCTGAAAAGATCAGCATATTGCTCAAAGGGTTTGATGAACTTGAAAATCTGTTGAAAAACATCCAAACCAGTAACGATGTTAATATTTCCGTCCATGTCCAGGCGTTAGAAAATATAACTAATGCATCTACCCCTGAACCTATTTTTGAACCTTCCCAGGAAGCCGAGCCGGTCGAAGCGCTTGCAGAGATTGCCCTCCAGGACGGCAGAAAATTCCAACAGGTGTCGCTCAAGGAAATTGAAACCATTAAGGCCGAAGGCAAAAATCTATTCCTTGTCGAATATGACCTGATTGGCGATTTCCAGCAGCAATCCAAAAAGCCCATGGAGGTTTTAAATAATCTGTCTAAAACCGGCACCGTTATCGAAACCAGGATTAATACCGCCAGTGCCGGTACGCTCAGTGACGCGGGCATGCCCGGAAAGATTCCTTTCCAGATACTGTTTGCCTCTATTATTGAATATGACATGGCCGAAACATTATTTGGTATAGCAAATCGATACATCCACATCATCACAGATGATATGATCAGCAACACAGCAGGCAGCACCAGTGAAATCCCACCGCCTTTGCCCCAACATGTTGAAACCGTAAAGGCAGCGCCCCAGGCGGCAGTGGCAGCCCAACCCGCGTCCGTAGCGACACCGCCAACCACAATTGAAAAACAGCAGGACAAGCCGACAGTCGAAAAAGCGCCGGTGGTCAACCAGGAAAAAGATTTGGCCATTAGCGGCAAGCCCCAGAGCTCATTGCGTGTTAATGTCGGACTGCTTGATACACTCATGAACCTTGCCGGAGAACTTGTACTCAGCAGAAATCAGCTACTTCAGGGAGTCAACTCCTCCAACGTTAAGGCGACAGAGCTGTCCAGCCAACGAATTGACATGATTACATCAGAACTCCAGGAAGCGATCATGCGAACACGGATGCAGCCCATTGCCAACATTCTGAACAAATTTACCCGGGTGGTCAGGGATTTGTCCCACCAGTTAGGAAAATCCATAGAACTGGAAATCGAAGGCAAGGATGTTGAATTGGACAAAACCATCCTGGAATCCATCAACGACCCATTGACCCACCTTGTAAGAAACTCCGTTGACCATGGCATTGAAACACCGATGGAACGGGAACAACTGGGCAAAAAGGGCACCGGCAAAATCATCTTAAAGGCATTCCATGATGCAGGTCAGGTTAATATTGTAATCTCAGACGATGGCCGGGGGCTGGATCCTGTAAAAATATCTTCATCTGCCATTGCAAAAGGCCTGATATCCGAATCACGGGTTGAGGAAATGTCAGACAAGCAGAAAACGGAACTGATTTTTCTACCGGGATTTTCAACTGCCAAAGAAGTCACGGATGTGTCCGGCCGTGGCGTGGGCATGGATGTAGTGGTCACAAACATTGAGGCTTTAGGCGGAATCATAGAACTTGATTCAACACCCGGACAGGGAACGGATATTCAGATCAAGCTGCCTTTAACCCTGGCCATTATTCCCAGCCAGATCACCTCTGTGGGCAATGAACGCTATGCAGTTCCCCAGGTCAACCTCAACGAACTGCTCAGAATTCCGGCAAGCCAGATCAAAGAGAAAATCGAAAAAGTTGGGGATGCCGATGTTGTCCGGCTCAGGGGCGAGCTTCTTCCCCTTTTGAACCTGGCGGACATGCTCGGCATAGAACGCACGTTTGTTGATCCTGAAACCGGAGAAGAACACAAAGACCGTAGAACCAGGATCGCCGACCGTAGATCAAAGGTTCACATGCCTGGAGAAAGAGCTAGTTCCGAAGATCAAGAGGATCAAACTGAAGAGAAGACAAAAAGAGCGGAAAGCGACCGCCGATATCATGCCGCATCTGCTATAAATATTGCAGTTGTATCTGCCGGGGCATTCAAATACGGCCTTGTGGTGGATCAACTCCATGATTCCGAGGAAATCGTTGTTAAACCTGTGGGACGCCATTTAAAAAAATGCACTGCCTATGCCGGGGCCACGATTATGGGTGACGGCAAGGTTGCTCTAATCCTTGATATCTCCAACCTTGCCCAGATAGCAGAACTTTCCGCCGTTGCAGAAGCCGGCCGGAATGCTGCCAAAGCCGCAAAGGAAGAAGCGGCGGCCAGAGCCGATAAAGTCGCATTACTGACATTCAAAAATAACGAAAAAGAACATTTTGCCGCACCGTTAAGCATTGTAGAACGTATTGAACGTATCAGAACATCCGACATCGAACATATCGGCGACCGCAAGGTTGTCCAGTACCGCGGCGGTTCCCTCCCCCTGTATGAACTGTCCCAGGTGGCAAACGTTGGACAACTGCCGGAAAGGGACCAGCAGGAAGTTATTGTCTTCAAGGTTAAAGACCGGGAAATAGGGCTTATGGTGACCCCGCCGGTGGATGCCCAGGAAGTTGTGCTCAACATTGACAGTTCTACCTTGAAGCAGCCTGCCATCAGCGGCTCCATGATTATCAACAATCATACCACATTACTGGTGGATATTTTTGAACTGGTTAAAATTTTGAATCCGGAGTGGTTTGACGCCGAGGCCCAGGCAGCAGCAACCATGGCGGAAGACGGCGAGAAAATCATCCTGTTTGCCGAAGACTCAGCCTTTTTTAGAAACCAGGTCAAACAGTTCATGGTAGAGGATGGTTTCAAGGTCATTGAAGCGGAGGACGGACGTATTGCCTGGGAACTTTTAAAAGAACGCGTCGAAGAAATTGACCTGGTTGTAACGGATCTGGAAATGCCCAATATGGACGGATTTGAACTCACCAAGCGGATTAAGAGTGATCCTGGCTACTCACATCTCGGGGTAATTGCCTTGACATCCCTTGCCAGTGAAGCGCATATTGAAAAAGGGAAATCTGTGGGAATTGACGAATATGAAATAAAACTTGACAGGGAAAAATTGATGGCTGTTATCAGAAAGTATATGAATTTGTAAAACTCGATGATCGAGTAAAACACCCACAAAGCAGATACCCGTTAAGGAGATTCACATGGAAAAAACGACCAAAGAAACCACATCCAATGACATAGAGTTTGCCACATTCTATGTTGGTGGGGCCATTTGTGGCATCAATATATTAAATATTCAGGAAATAAATAAACATTTTGAAATTACACATGTGCCCCAGTCATCTGAATATGTCAAAGGCATATTGAATCTGAGGGGCAGAATTGTAACAATTATTGACCTGGGAAAAAAATTGGGTCTGTCCCCGGTTGCCCCAAGCAAAGACAACCGCAACATCATTGTCAATTCTGAAGATGAGCATATCGGCCTTCTGGTGGATGCCATTTCCGATGTGGTCATCACCCAGAAAGAAAATATAGAGTCGGCACCTTCGAATATTGGTGATGTCAAAGGTAAATATTTTCAAGGTGTTTTAAAAACAAAAGATCAGTTAATCGGCATTCTCGATATTGATGAGGTGCTCAAAGAATAATGAACACCATCAAAGCGCTTGTTGTTGATGATACAATTGTTTACCGAAAAATTGTTGGAGATGCGCTCAAGCAGATGCCGGGTATTGAGGTGGTAGGTACTGCCAACAACGGAAAAATCGCCCTTTCAAAAATCAAAACCCTTAAACCGGATCTGATGACTCTGGATATTGAAATGCCGGAAATGAACGGCATTGAACTCCTTGAAAAACTTCAGAATATGGATAGCCCCCCATTGGTGATCATGGTCTCCACCCTGACCCGCCAGGGAGGTGAGTTGACTCTGCGGGCCCTGGAACTTGGTGCTTTTGACTTTCTGCCCAAGCCTGAAGAAGGCAAGATGGCAGAGAATATGCTCAAAGTCAAAAAAACCCTTGAGCCGATTGTTCGCCATGTCAAACGTCATAAATTTGGAAGAATTGATCCCGCGGCCAGACAGAAACCCGCAACTCCGGCAAGAGTTAGGAAACCACGGGTAGTCACAAAACCCGCACAGCCCAGGCCGGCCGGCATCAGATCCAAATCCGAAATTATAGGTATCGGCATATCCACCGGCGGTCCAAATGCATTGACAAAAATGATACCAATGCTGCCCAAGGAGCTCAATGTACCGATCCTGATTGTACAGCATATGCCGCCTGTATTTACGGCATCCCTTGCCGACAGCTTGAATAAAAAATCCGCACTTGAAGTGGTAGAGGCCAAAGATGGGGATACTGTGAAACCCGGAAAAGTCTTTATTGCGCCCGGGGGCAGACAGATGAAAATTGTTGCAGGAGCAGACGGTTTGACCCGAAAAATAAAAATTACGGATGATCCACCGGAAAATTCGTGCAAACCCTCGGCAGATTATCTGTTTCGCTCCATTGCCCAGCATTATATTGGAAGAGCCACAGGGGTCATCATGACCGGCATGGGCTCTGACGGATCAAAAGGACTCGTTCAGATGAAAAATAACGGCAGTTTCATTATTGCCCAGGATGAAAAAACATGCACCGTTTACGGCATGCCCAAAAAACCCACTGAATCCGGGATAGTCGATGTCGTTGTACCATTGGAAAAAATTGCAGAGGAAATCGTAAAAACCGTTTAAGCAGAACGCCGGTCAATAACGACACTATACTTATGAGCAAAATCAAAGTAACCCCTGAAGAATTCAAAACATTTGCCAAGTATATCCTGGATATATCGGGGATTGCGCTAGATGTGGGGAAAGAATATCTTCTGGAAACCAGACTCAATCCTCTGCTTTCCAAATACCAGTGTAACTCATATTCGGATTTGATGAAAAAATCTAAACACGGTTTCAACAAAAAGTTGAAAGACGAAATTATTGATGCCATTTCCACCAATGAAACCTATTTTTTCAGGGACAAATCGCCGTTTAAACTTCTCCAGCATAAAATATTGCCGGATTTGATTGATAAACGTTCCAAAAAAAGTTTCGGCAAACCCACCATAAGAATATGGAGTGCGGCCAATTCAACGGGGCAGGAACTCTACAGTCTTGCCATGACCATGATTGAAATGGGTGTAACGCTTGACAAGTATAATATCAGGCTGGTTGGTACGGATATTTCTGATGCAGCCATTACCAAGGCCAGTTACGGTGTATACAACAAATTTGAAGTGGCACGCGGACTTGATCCTACCCGGCTCAACAGATTCTTTAATCCTATGGAGGATAAATATAAGGTTAAAGACGAACTTCGGGCCATGGTTCAGTTCAAAAAAATGAACCTGATGAAACCATTTATCGGTATCGGTAAATTTGACATTGTCCTTTGCCGTAATGTGATGATTTATTTCACCACTGAAAATCGCCGAAAAATTTATTCAGATATTTCAAAGGTCATGGAACCGGACGGGTACCTTTTGATTGGTTCCACAGAATCCCTGGTAAATGATACGGACCTTTTTGCCTCTTTCAGATATTTAAACTCGGTATTTTACCAGTTTAAGCGTTAGCGGAGCCAAATTTTATGGGTGGTATTAATGCACAAGATTTTATCGATGAACTAATTTTCTGTCTCAACAAAAAAGATACGGTTAAAGCCAAGGCCTTGCTTCAGTTTGCATCGGATGCAAACGTTGATGTTCAGCTGCAAATAAGGACCCTTGCAGAACTGGCAAAAGGCCCTGAAGACGTTGTTTTTCCTCTGCTTGAATACCTCACCAAAATAGAAATTTCAAACACGCAAGTCCAGGAAAGCCTGTATGATTTACTTCTGGACAAAGCCTACGGCAATACCAATCTGGTCACAGAATATATTACCAGCAACGAAAAAAATACCCGGATTCAGTTTATCCGGGCAGCCGGCGATCTGTTCCTTGAAGAAACCATCCCGGCTCTGATCCAGGTTGTGAAGGACGAAACAGACCCTGAAATCATTACGCCTGCCATTAATTCCCTTGCTGTATTCGGTAAACCCGAACATATTGATTTTTTTTCTTCGTTTAGCACACATTCAGACACCGGCATTACCAAAGCGGCCATTTTTGCCATCGGTGCCGTATCCAATCCCCAGGCAACGGATACTCTGTTAAGCTTTTTATGCGAAGATGAAACCATAAACAAACTCGTTGTCCAGGCTATAGCAGAAAAACAGGACCTTTATAATCTGGAAAAACTAACCCATCTTTTATCGTCCCCTGTCACCATTATCAGGGACACGGCCATTGATGAGCTTATAAATATGGGCAAAAAAGCCACACCCCTTCTCACCAAGGCTTTCCAAAATGCAAAAGCCGACTATATGGTGCACCTGATCACCACCCTTGGCTATATAAAGGATCAGGCTGCCATTCCCGCAATCATGAACATCATCAATACCCAGCCCAAGGATGCCAACATCCGCCAGGCTGCATACGAAGCCATGGAACGTATTCCTTCGCCCCGTACAGCTATCTGCCTGGTTCAGGGTCTCCAGGATCCGGAAGAATCCGTGCGCATGAGTGCAGCCCGGGCCGTTGACAAAAACCTGTCAAAACCATTGGTGGCCGGACTGAAAAATATTATCCGGGACAAATCCACCGAAGCGATATCAACTGTGGCTGCACTCATAGATACAGATGCAACCAATATTTTCAATTTTTTAATGGATGAAGAATCCTTCAGGGAACTTGCCGGTACACATATTGCCGAAAAAGCATCTCCTTCCACCCGCAAGTCCTTCTTAAAAAATATGGCAGCCATTGGTCAGGTTGAGTTTGCCAAAGGCATTGCAGCAAAAGTACCCGGCACGGAACAAGCAGAGGCGTCGTCTTCAATAAAAATTGTTGTGGTGGACGATTCAAAAATGATGCTCAAGCTTTACAAAAACAAATTGTCACATTTAGGGCTTGCCTGTGAAATCTATCACCGTCCGGAAGATGCAATAAAACGGATACTGTCCGGAAAAACAGATCTCGTCATTACGGATTTGAACATGCCCAACATCAGTGGCCTGGAACTCACCATGGAAATAAGGCGCAAATTCACCCAAACGGATCTGCCCATTCTGATGATAACCACCCAAAGTGATTTCATAGAAGAAAAAGAAGGCGATATAGATGTTAACGAAGCCCTTTTGAAAAACTCCGGCATCAATAGAATCCTTCATAAACCCTTTAGTGACAATGATTTCAAAGAATTCGTCTTTAAACTGCTACCCACCTGATCCAATGAAAAGGAGCCCCATAAAGGGATTTTAACCGATGATAAGAAAAGCCCTCATTGATGATGTTGCCCATATACATGCCCTGCTTAAATTTTACGCCGATAAAGGAGAGCTTTTAGGTCGATCTTTAAGTAACCTTTACGACCATTTACGCGATTTCTGGGTATATGAGGATGAAGAAACCGGCACAATAACAGGTTGTGCAGCTTTAGCCTTTTGCTGGGAAGATATCGCGGAAATCCGCTCCGTTGCTGTAAAAGAGGAATACAATGGCCGGGGGATCGGATCGGCTCTTACAGAACGCTGTATCCAGGAAGCCTTCTATTTCAAATTAAAAACGTTGTTTGCGTTAACCTACCGCCCTAATTTTTTTGCCCGTTTCGGATTTGAAATAACGGATAAAACCAACCTGCCCATGGTCAAAATATGGGCCGGGTGCCTGAACTGTATTAAATTTCCGGATTGTGATGAGATAGCCATGATAAAACAACTATAGAGCCTGATCGGAAACCCGTGTTTGGACGAAAAGTTGCCCAGATGCAAGGCGCAGAAAAATTTAAAACCGGAACAACCTCATGGTTGTGAGGCCCGATCTTAATAATTTGGTAAATTTTTCTGCAACGCCGCAGGTGGGTGACTTTTCGTTCAAACACTAGATATAAATCATCTTGTAGGGGATGGGCGCATACTTTGATGCGGACGGTTTGGGAAGAATATGCTCTTCAGCCACGGTCAGCCAGTTATTATCCGGATTCAGCTCCCGAAGGCGTCCTCCTTCAGATGGCAGGGCATGGCTGGTGTAATCATACCAGACATTGAAAATACAGATATAGAACTTGCCTTGACGGGCCACCACATAATTATTGGTAAAGGTACTCTGGGGAACACCAATCTGCTGGGACAAGTCCTTAACCTGGTCAACCACAAGTTTTACTAGCGCCGATTTTGATACGCCTTTTTCATCAAAGCGCAGCAGGCTTCGTGATTCGCTGGACGCAACATACACCGTAGTAATTGAGTCGAGTTGCCGAAAATACTGGGCAGCGACAATGGCAGCCGTCCTTCGGCCGCCGGCCAACACAGGAACCCCATAATATTCAAACAATTTTTTTTGCAGATTCTCAGCGTAACAATCCCCTTTCTCGTAAAGATCTTTGGAGATATAACGTAAAAATTTGGCAAGATCTTCCGATGCCTCGGCAATGGGCCAATCCACCCTGACGTGGAAATGAGTCAGGGCGTATTGGGGCTTCTTTCGTTGGTTGGGCTGGATCAAAATGGCATAATCCACGGGCAGCAGGTTTTTAAGAAGGGGAAAAAACCCGTCAGACTCAAAACATTTTATGTTCCGGTTGTAGTTTTCAAGATCAGGAAAATCTTTAAGCCCGAGCAGATTGGTTTTCGTGGTTTTATTGACGTCAAAATACCGGATATACTTTTTGTGAATTTTATCAATATAATCTTCACAGAAAATGATCAAAAAGGAGTTTTGTGCTTCAAATTCCACGGTAGGGATACGCGCCCGGGGTTTGAGTTCCCTTAACTCAACAAAGGGATAAGGGGTCCGAAGCTTTAAAAAATTATTGTAGGACCCCACAAGGCTGTAATCCAGGACAAACTGATCCAGTTCATCCCTTAATACCTGGTAATAGGACCGGCGCAGCCGGGCCTCCCTGCTCAGGGCATGCCGTAATTTGCAAAATTTCACCTCACGTTAATCCTTTCTGTGACTTGAGCTAGCTTAAAGCAGCTACGCCGGGTAACACTTTCCCCTCCATCATGTGCAGAAAAGCCCCTCCCCCTGTAGATATATAGCTGACGTTTTCAGTAATCCCGCATTGCTTGGCTGCAAGGCCCGTATCACCGCCGCCCACAACGGAAAAAGCAGAAGACCGGGCAATGGCTTCTGCGATGGTCTGGGTACCCGCAGCAAACCGGTCCATTTCAAACACCCCCATGGGGCCGTTCCACACAATGGTACCGGCATTGGCAATGGCATTGGCAAAGCTTTTGGCACTTTCAGGACCAATATCCAGGGCCATCCAGCCATCCGGAATATCACCCAAAGAAACGGTGCGCGATTCGGCATTCTTGTCAAAACGCTCCGCAACAACCAGGTCTACGGGCAAAAGCAGGTCAATGCCCTTTTCCTTTGCATGGGCCATGATATCCGAAGCGGTTTTGATTAAATCCGTTTCAATCATGGATCCTTTGGTATCCACGCCATTTGCCGCAAGAAAGGTATTGGCCATGGCACCACCAATAATCATGCAGTCTACGAACTTGAGCATATTTTCAAGGGCACCCAATTTGCTGGAAACTTTTGCGCCGCCAATCACAACAACCAACGGTTTCTTAGGATGTTCCACAGAATCGTAATATGAACGCACCTCTTTTTCAAGCAGAAAACCGGCTGCAGACGATTTCGCATACATGGTGATACCGGTAACCGATGCCTGGTCCCGATGGGATACAGCAAAGGCATTGTTCACATAAATATCACAAAGATCGGCAAGGGCCTTTGCAAATTCAGGATCATTTTTCTTCTCCTCATCGTGAAATCTTAAATTTTCAAGCATGAGAATCCCGCCGGGCTCCAAGGCTTCGACCTGCTTTTTCACCGCATCCCCAATGCAGTCATCGGCAAATGCCACAGGCGTATTTAAAAGCTCCGAGAGTCTGTCCGCTGCGGGCTTAAGGCTGAATTTTTCGTCCCGCCCACCTTTAGGGCGGCCCAGGTGGGAGGCAAGCACCAGTTTGGCCTTTTTTTCCACCAAATAGGTAATCAGTTCCAGGGTGGCCCGGATCCGGTTATCGTCAGTAATATTCCCCTGGTCATCCATGGGCAGATTGTAGTCCACCCGGATAAAAAGGGTTTTACCCGTTACATCTATATCTCGAACCGATTTCATATTCCCCTCCTATTTTTTCATTTTAAGGCCACGCCTGTGCGCCTGTTTTTTCCTGGACCAGCGTTCAAAAAAGGTGATGGCTCCGGCTTTTGTGGAACGCTCAAGGACCTCTTCTTCAATCTGAATTCCATTCTTTGTGGCCAGGGCCTGTTGGAGGCACTTTGTTTTCACAGGACAATGGTAAAAACAGTGTTCCGGGGTTTCACGCAACCCCTTAGGCCCCATGGGAAACACTTTTTCAAGATCCCCAAAGCAATCGGGAAAATCGTCTTTGCTCGTCATTTAATCTGCTCAAACTCCTTTTGAAACTGCGCCATTACCCCCTGGGCGGCAAAACTGTAATACCCCTGACTGCCTGTGACAAGATGGTCGTGGATATGAATACCCGCAAATGCCAGGGCAAAAAACAGGGTCCGGGTAATACGGATATCCTGGGCTGAAGGTGTAATATCCCCGGACGGATGATTATGCGCTAAAACCACTGACGCTGCATTGTGTGCAAGGCTGCGTGCAATCACTTCCCGCGGATATACAGCCGAGGCTGAGAGGGTCCCGGTAAAAAGGATCTCGGATGCCATGACCCTGTTTTTGGCGTCCAGGAATATCCCTAAAAAATGTTCTTTGTTTTTGTACCCAATGGTCTGGTTTAAATATGCAATCAGGCTTTCAGGATTACTGACCACATCCATTTTAAGTATCCGGGTTTCAAGATACCGGTCTGCCACAGCCTTGATCAGATGAATCCCGAAACTATTGGCAGGCCCCACGCCCTTCACCCGGCAAAGTGCCTGGGTATTTGCCTCCAGCACCCGGGGCAGGGTTTTAAATTCTGATAGAAGATCTTTGGCCGCCTGCTTGGTATCCTTTCGCGGGGTATTCAGGGTCAAAAGCAGCTCCAGGACCTCATAGTCATGAAACCCCGACAGGCCCGCCTGAAGGAATCGTTCCCTCAGGCGTTGCCGATGTCCGGCACCCTTATTCGTCGTCTCCCGGGCCATCTATCGGGTCATCCGTATCAAAATCTTCCGAATCCATATCCGTTTCCGGAGCATCTAAGGTGTCGGCATCATCCCCATCCGGATGAAAACATGTGTTATCATCATCAGGGTCACAATCCTCTTCAGGAAGTCGGGCAATGCCGATAAGCATCTCTCCCTTGGCCAGATTAATGAGTTTGACCCCCTGGGTATTTCTGGAAATCACGTTAATCCCACCAATATCGGTACGGATTAATTTTCCCTTATCCGTAACCATCATCAACTCATCATTGTCCCCCACCAGGGCAAGGGCCATCATTTTACCGTTGCGCGTGGACGTTTTAATGGAGAAAACCCCTTTACCACCCCGGGCCTGGCTTCTGTACTCCTCAATTTTAGAGCGCTTACCATAACCGTTTTCCGTAACCGTTAGAAGCGTGTCTTCATTTCCAAGCACTTCCATGCCCACTACCCGGGCGCCCTCGTCTATGCGCATGCCCCGCACGCCCATGGAACCACGGCCCACAACACGAACATCTTCTTCATTAAACCGGATCACCTTCCCGCCCTCGGACCCCAGAAAAATCTCCTGGGTGCCATCGGTGATGCGTGCGGCAATGAGTTCGTCGCCTTCAGCCAGCTTTACACCGATAAGGCCTCCTGCCCGGCGACGTGAATAAGCCATCAGCTCGGTCTTTTTCACCCGGCCTTTTTTGGTGGCCATAACCACGTACCGATTCTCTGAAAATTCATCCACGGTGAGTACGGTGGCAAGCTTTTCGCCCTCATCAAAATTAAGCAGGTTCACAATGGCCTTGCCAAGGGAGGAGCGGCCGGCCATAGGCAATTCATACACCTTGGCCTGATACACCTTGCCGAAATTGGTGATAAACAGAAACGTTGCGTGGGTGGAGGCCACAAACAGATGTTCCACAAAATCGTCGGATTTGGTTCCCATGGCGGTCTTGCCTTTGCCCCCCCGGTGCTGACTGGCATACAGGGTAATGGGATTACGTTTGATGTATCCGCTGCGGGTCACCGTAACTACCATGTCTTCTTCGGCAATAAGATCTTCAATGGAAATTTCAGTCGTGCTCTCCACGATACGCGTACGACGCTCATCCCCAAACTCATCATTGAGTTCGGCCAATTCATCCTTGATCAGTCCCCGGACCACGGATTCTGAGCCAAGGATCTCCTTGAACCAGGCAATATCCTTGAGCAGGGCCTGATATTCGTTTTCAATCTTTTCTCGTTCCAGCCCAGTGAGGCGCTGCAGCCGCATGTCCAGAATGGCCTGGGCCTGAATCTCGGTCAAATCAAACCGGTTTATCAAGCCGGTCCTGGCCTCTTCCGGTGACCGAGAGGCCCGGATCAGGGCCACCACTTCATCCAAATTATCCAGGGCAATCTTCAACCCTTCCAGAATATGGGCCCGTTCTTCTGCTTTGCGCAGATCATAGCGGGTACGCCGGATAATGACATTGGTTCTATGGGAAATAAAATGGTTAAGGATTTCCTTAAGAGAGAGCAGCTCAGGCCGGTTATTGACCACCGCCAGGAGGATGATGCCAAAACTGGTCTGCATATTGGTGTGTTTATAAAGCTGGTTAATCACCACTTCAGCGAGCTGATCGCGTTTAAGCCCAATGGCCATACGCATACCATCTCGGTCGGATTCATCCCGAACATAGGAGACGCCGGTAATCACTTTATCCCGGACCAGCTCGGCGATCTTTTCCACCAACTTGGCCTTGTTCACCTGGTATGGCAGCTCCGTGACCACAATGGTTTCCTGGCCGTTTTTTTTGTTCTCCTCCACCTCGACTTTAGCCCGCAGCGTGATAATACCCCGGCCGGAGTCATAGGCTTCAAAAATCCCTTTGGTGCCGTAAATCTGTCCATATGTGGGAAAATCCGGTGCCGGAATATGAGCCATCAATGCCCTTGTATCCATGTCCGGGTTATCAATGAGCGCCTTTAACCCTTCAATGACTTCACTGATATTGTGGGGCGGAACATTTGTGGTCATGCCCACGGCAATGCCCGAGGACCCATTGACCAGCAATGCCGGAAATTTAGTGGGGAGCACCGCAGGTTCTTCTATGGTTTCATCATAATTGGGGATGAATTCCACGGTCTCTTTTTCAAGATCAGCCAGCATCTGGTGGGAGAGCTTGCGCATACGGATTTCCGTATAACGCATGGCAGCCGGAGAATCACCGTCCACAGAGCCGAAATTGCCCTGGCCGTCCACCAGGGTATAACGCAGGGAGAAGTCCTGGGCCATGCGAACAATGGTATCATACACCGCAGAATCACCGTGGGGGTGATATTTACCAATAACATCACCCACGATACGGGCAGATTTCTTATAGGGTTTATTCCAGTCATTGTGAAGCTGCTGCATGGCATATAACACACGCCGGTGAACCGGTTTCAACCCGTCCCGGACATCGGGCAGCGCCCGCCCGATAATGACACTCATGGCATACTCGAGATAGGATTGCCTCATCTCTTTCTCGATACTAGTGCTTTGGTTTTGAATCATCCTATATTAACTGCTCCCGATTAAATTGCTTTTATATTTTGTAGCGGGTTGAGCCTGGGTGTCGACAGTCTGTCGATATACCAGGCCGGCCCATGGCTGTTATTGGTCAGGCCATGAATTCAGCATCCCTTTGTCCGGTTCCACCATGGACTGAAACGTGGAAAAATAAATATCGGAAAGGGTTAAAAACAAAGTAGCGATCAACGGCCCGTAAATTATACCTAAAATTCCATATACTTTCAAACCACCAATAATGGCAAAAAACACAACAAGCGGATGCATGGAAACTCTGTCTCCCACCACCTTGGGTTTAAAAATGTACTCAATACCCCATGACAATACCCCATAAAATACAACAATAAAGAGGCATTTGCCCAGACTACCGTTCAAAAGAAAAAACAAGGCCACAGGCAGCATGACCACGCCAATGCCCACAATGGGCAAAAATGCCAGAAAGCCCATAACCACACCCCACAAAAAGGGTGAGTTCAGACCAAGAAACCAGAACAACAGACCGCCTGCCCCACCCTGAATCAACCCGCCCAGTCCGTTGCCGATAAGCACGGCTCCTGCCATGTCATTGAACTTTTCAAAAAGCTTGCGGTCATGCTCGTCCTTAAGCGGGGACAAATCTGACAGGTATTGCAGGAACCGTTTGCCATCTATGAACATGTAGAAAACCACAATGAGCATCAGGCAAAAATAAAACACCAGGTTGAGCAGGTTGGAGGTCAGAAACCTGGCCTGCTGGAACAGGGTAAAGCCTAAATTTTTTCCAACTTCGGTCAAAGGATCCACTAACTCATGCCAAGAGACCTGAATTTGAATATTTGCTTTGCTTAAAAATTCATTGATCCGCTCAAGGGCCCGGGTGCTTTCCAGAAGATTAATCAACTGATTGGAAAACACGGCATCCTTTGCCAGGTTGTAAAGCCCCAGGGCTTCCCTGGAAAGAACCCCCACAAAAAATACAACCGGAATCACGACAATAAAAAAAACGGCCAGACAAGTGAAAATCGAAGCTATCCGTTCAGGTATGTATTTAGCCAGCATCCTGAAGACAGGCCGGAAAATACCGGTAATGACGATACCAAGAAGCAGGCTTGCAAAGAACGGGGCAATCACTTTTCCAAAAAGGAAAATGGATGTACAAAACAGAGTCAGAAAAAAAAAGAACACTGCCTGCTGAAAAAAACTCTTCTCCAAATATTACCTGCCTGATGACCGAAAAACGAGCTAAAGCCGCATCATGCAGAACATTTCCTGCACAGTTGCGGCTTTGCCTTTAATTTACGAAATGCCCGGTGTTAACTGCTGAGAAATCCCAAGGCAGCCATCACCAGTAATACTTCCCAGATAATAACCTGGGTAAAACTTCCAAAGAAATGGTATACAATGCCGCCGCCTACTATGGCAGGAACGGCCGTGTATATCAATATCCCAAGTTTGCGTGGAATATCCATGGTTTTACACCTCTTTTTTCAATTCAATTTCAATCAGTTATACCGGCAATATTAATTTATTTGTTTACCATTTTAAGGGTTTTAAGTAAAGAAGAACATGGCAAAAATTTATCGTTCAATAATCATTGCCATACCCATACCGCCACCGATGCACATGGAAATCAAACCGGTATTGTAACCCTTTCTTTCCATCTGGTGAATAGCGGTGACCATCTGGCGGGCACCCGTGCACCCGATGGGATGGCCCAAAGAAATTCCCGAACCTAACTCATTGGGTGTTTCCACATCAAGATTCAGTTCCCTCATGCAGCCGATGGCCTGGGAGGCAAAGGCTTCGTTAAGTTCGATCATGTCAATGTCGGACAAGGCCATGCCGGTCTGTTTAAGCACCCGTTTCACCGCCGGCACAGGCCCGAGACCCATGTACGCAGGATCAAGACCGCCGGATGCAAAGCTTTTAACCTTTGCCATCACCTTAAGTCCAAGCTCATTGGCACGCTGCGCAGTCATCATGAGCACAGCGGCAGCACCGTCGTTGATCCCCGAGGCATTGCCGGCAGTTACACTGCCGTCTTTTCTGAAGGCCGGACGCAGTTTAGCCAGTTTTTCCATACTGGTTTCCATGGGCCGTTCATCCTTATTTACCACAATGTCCCCTTTGCGGCTCTTAATAACAACGGGAACGACTTCCTGGTCAAAGGTGCCGTCATGAACCGCGCCAAGAGCCCGGGTATGGCTTAAAAGGGCAAGCTCGTCCTGCTCCTGCCGTGAGATACCGTATTTTTCAGCAATATTTTCTGCGGTCTGACCCATGTGGTAGCCGTAAAAAATTTCATAAAGGCCGTCATATACCATCAAATCATGGACCGGACCCTGACCGGTAAGTTCCATGCGATGGCCCCATCTGGCCTTAAGCAGAGCCATGGGTGCATTGCTCATGCTTTCCTGGCCGCCTGCCAGAACCACTTCAGCCTGGCCTGCCATAATGGCCTGGGCGCCCAAGGCAATGGCTTTAAGACCTGACCCGCAGATCTTGTTCACAGTCATGGCCGGGGTCGTACGACTGATACCCGCACCGATCATGGCTTGGCGGGCAGTATTCTGGCCCTGGCCGGCCTGGAGTACGTTGCCCATGATGACTTCATCCACATAGATGTCTGCCAAGTCATCGGTATAATCATATCCTGTATTCTCAATGTCTATCATTCCCTGATCTTTCAGGGTTGCAGGGGAAAATTCATCATTGCCCGGATCCAGGGCCGGCTTAAGTCCGGCACGTTTTAATACGTCTTTCATGACATAGGTGCCCAGCTCCACCACCGGCACATTTTTCAATGATCCGCCAAAAGTCCCCACGGCGGTTCTAACGCCGCTTACAATTACTACGTCTTGCATTTCAGCCTCCAATTGGATTGATTTTTCCAAACCATTGGTTAATTCCCCAACAATTTGGTTAAACTGCCATAACAAAATGATTTGTAAAATACAAGGAAAACGCCATCAGGTATCCACGGCGGTCTTTTTCAGATCCAGCCACGCGTCAAGGCGCTGTTTTACTGTTTTCTCATACCCTCTGGTCGTGGGATGATAAAACCGTGTACCTTCAAGGGATTCGGGCAAATAGGATTGGGACGCATACCCGTGTTTATAATCATGGGCGTATTTGTAGCCTTTGCCGTAGCCCATCTGTTTCATCAACCCGGTGGGGGCGTTGCGGATATGCATGGGTACGGGCAGGGAACCATGCTTTTTCACGGCTTCCTGAACCTGTTTCTGGGCCGCATACACGGCATTGCTTTTCGGCGCTGTGGCCAGGTAAACGGCAGCCTGATATAAAGAACCATCCCCTTCGGGGCGGCCTAAGCGCCTGAATGAGGCATCCGCATTCATGGCCATGGTCAACGCGCCTGGATCAGCAAGGCCGATATCCTCGGTGGCAAGGCGAATCATCCGTCTCAATATGTAAATGGGGTCATCCCCGGCGGCCAGCATCCGCTCAAGCCAGTACATGGCCCCATCCGGATCACTTCCCCGCACACTTTTGATAAAGGCGGAGATCAGATTAAAATGCTCTTCTCCTGCCTTGTCATGGCGCAAAATCTTTTGGGCCACCATGGCCCTGACATCGTCCACATCCAGCGTTTTGCCGTCCCCGCGGTTCAACGCACAGGCCTCAAGGTTTGTCAGGGCGGCTCTTGCATCTC
Source organism: uncultured Desulfobacter sp. (assembly GCF_963666695.1). Lineage (GTDB taxonomy): Bacteria > Desulfobacterota > Desulfobacteria > Desulfobacterales > Desulfobacteraceae > Desulfobacter. Next base: position 145,229 of record NZ_OY762947.1, on the reverse strand, counting down.
CATCAGATGCGGCGGCGATGTGGTCAATGGCCTCTTTGGAAAATGCATCTGATGAAAGACCAAGACCCTTATCCTTATCGGTTAAAGCCCGGTTCAAAATCTGTACAATGGCATCTTGGGACAGGCTGTTCAGGTCAAAGACCCGGCATCGGGATACCAGGGCAGGATTGACTTCAAAGGAAGGATTTTCCGTGGTGGCCCCGATCAAGGTGATTAAACCGTTTTCCACATGGAAAAGAAAGGCATCCTGCTGGGATTTGTTAAACCGGTGAATCTCGTCCACAAACAGCAGGGTCCGCCGGCTGTGAAGCCGGCGTCTCTCCTTTGCCGCCTCAATGATCTGCCGGACCTCCTTGACGCCCGACAACACCGCAGAAATTTTGACCCACTGATTTTTCGTCTGTGTTGCAATGACATTGGCCAGGGTGGTTTTACCGCACCCCGGCGGTCCCCACAGGATCATGGAAAAAACCCGGTCCTCGGACACTGCACGCTCAAGCAGGCTGCCTTTGGCCGTGATGTGATCCTGGCCCACAACATCTTCCAATCGCCGGGGCCGCATACGTTCGGCCAGTGGCGCAGTACCCGCCATATCCTGATCAGCGGTATGGTCAAAAAGATCCATTACAATGTATTTTTCTGATCTCGTTCCCGTTTTTTGCGGCTTTGCTCTTTGCGCTGCTTATCCCGCTTTGTCATGACCTTCTTTTTCTTCTCCTGGATTCGCCTGAACTCCTTTGTGTTGCCGGAAAATTCAATTTTACCGGTTTTTTCCCTGAAATACAGTTTAACAGGGGTCAACGTCAAAGGGATCATCTGGCGCAGCTGGTTGACCAGATACCGCTTATAAGAAAAGTGTACTGCGTTGGGATAGTTGACAAAACAGACAAACGTAGGTGGTTTCACTGCCACTTGGGACGCATAAAAAAACTTGATGCGCCGCCCCTTGTGAAGGGATGGTTCATCTCTGTACACGGCATCCTCAATGATTCGGTTCACCATACCTGTATTGGCTCTATGGCAGTATTCCTTATACACCTTTTCCACCTCGCCAAAAATCTTGTGGCAGCGCTGACCGGTTTTGGCTGAAATGGTGACAGCAGGGGCATAGGCCAGAAACCGTGCTTTCTGGCGCAACTCTTTCATAAACGCCTGCTGCCCTTTTTCGGACTTGTCCACAAGGTCCCATTTATTGAGCAGGAAAATGGCCCCGCATCCCCTTTTTTCGGCATAACCAGCAATGGTGATGTCCTGATCTGTGATGCCTTCGGAACAGTCGATGAGAATCAACGCCACATCACAGTCTTCCATACTGTCCAGGGCTTTAAGAATGGAAAATTTTTCAAGTTTATCCGTAACCTTGCCCTTGCGGCGGATGCCCGCGGTATCTTTAAGAATAAATTCCCGACCGTTTCGGTTCACGGATAATTCAATGGCATCCCGGGTGGTGCCGGCCTTATCGTTGACCACCACGCGCTGTTCTCCGAAAAGCCGGTTGGCAAGGGATGATTTACCCACATTAGGGCGCCCGATAATGGCAATGCGGATGGGACCGCTGTCATCTTCTTCTTCCGGTTTATCCTGAACCGGGGCATCGGGCAGCAGGGCCACCAGGTCTGAAAGAAAATCCCCTACCCCCAGGCCGTGTTCGGCTGACACCTTGTAAAACCGGTCCACCCCAAGGGTGTAGAACTCCCCAAGCTCGTCTTCCTGTTGGTGCAGACTTTCAATTTTATTAATCAGATAAAAAACAGGCTTTTCCGTGCGGCGTAAAAGATCGGCAAGATCCCGGTCATAGGGGGAAAGCCCTGCCCGGCCATCCAGAATAAACACCAGGACATCGGCCTGGTCCACGGCCCGCAACAGCTGCGCCTTAATCTGGGATGCAAAATAGTCATCATCCGCACTTAAAAAACCACCGGTATCAACCAGGGTAAAGGCTTTATCCTCCCACTGCGCATCGGCATACTGCCGGTCCCGGGTTACACCGGGCATATCATCCACCAGGGCCTGGCGGGATTTTGTAATTCTGTTAAACAGTGTGGATTTTCCAACATTGGGGCGGCCCACAAGGGCCACAACCGGTTTCATATTTGTTTCTCCCGGATAAAAAAGGGGTTAAAAAAAATCAAAAGTCATCATAATTCTCTGAATTTTCAAAAACACCTAAATTACAGAGAACGTCTTGGGTGTTTATCGACCTGAAAACAAAACTTGTCAGATGAGTAGTCCTCGCCTCAAACATCCCGGTTTAATCTGCCGGATTTTATATGCCAGGTTCCAATTGGGTAACAAAAGAATTCAACGTTTTCACTGGCAAGGGTTACACACCACATAAATACCAACATTGTGGGGGCTTCGATTCCTCGATAAAATTTTCGAAAGAGGACAATATTAACGTTAAGTTGAGGGACGAGCCATCAAGCGCGTCCCTTCAAACGGCTGATTCAAGTTTTCATATATTTTGGCAATGTTAAAAATCGTGTCCACCTTCTTCTTTCCAGAGAATATTTTTTAAGCCATAATTTGTTTCCTCATAAAAAATTCAGGGGACACACTCCAATGCATGCGATAGTTGGGCTCGTAAATTGGCATTTACCTGCTCTTTTTCATTCATCCAAGTGCATTTTGATATGAATCTTATACCAGATTTATATATTGGTAAGTTTTTGATCTCTGATCCATTCGGTTCTTTTTGCGCAGAAAGTAGTTGAGCAGATAATAACGCTGGCTGTAAATATTGACTTCGTATAAATTCACCACGCTCCCATTGATCACTTAAATAACCAGGGATATTAAGTATTCTTTGTAATTTTTTTGCCGTTTCTTCATAATCGTGAGAAGCGGGCTCTCCATCGAGAATATAGCGTATAGTATCTAAATTCCGAGCAACCTCACAAGCGCCATAAAGCCTTTGTGGGAAATGAGAAATATGGAAAAGGTGAGTTTCGTTCCCTGGCATAATATTAGCTTGAAGTATCTTAATTCTAGTTGTTGTTTTATTTTCCCTCCACTTTGGATTATCAAAATTCAAAACACTTTTTATGTATTCCTGAATCCAAATATAGTAGAAAACTCGATTGTCATCATTTATTGGGCAAATAGCTAAGATAAATGGTGTGATAAATTGTTCCGAATATAGAAGCGTTTTTGTAGGTATATCAAAACTTGAAAGACCATCCTTAAAAATAATATCTTTCTCAGTCCCCTTTATTTGAAAAAGCAACAACTGTCCTGTCCCATTTTTGTTTTTAAATAACTCAAGCTCCATATGTATTTACAAGTTTCTCTTTCTCATTCCGTAATCCCTTCCCGTAACATCTCTGTATTCCCATTGTCGAGGAAGAGCAATCGGAACGATTTTGCGTGCTTGAGTATCAATTTCGTGGGTGTCTATTCTCATGTTTCACTCTAAACAGGTGGACCTGTGGTTTCCGTTTATCATTCATACCCACTTATTTAAAGGGATAACAGCCGAAAAGTAAGTATAACCAGATTTGCATAAATATTGGTGAACCAGTAAAAAGTCAAATTCTGACGTTTTTTTAAGCAACTATAACTAACCGAAAATTATTATATCGGTTAGGGTGTTCTCGACTTTTTGTTTCGGGGTCATCAATGTTAAAAAAAATGGGGGAATCATTAACATCATCTGGAAAGGCTTGCAAATTTTTTTCTTCTATTTGGCACACATAGTTGACCAGACATCTGATGGTAATATCGGTCGCTCAGGCTTATTTCAAATCAACATTCAATAAAACAAGCATTGTGGGTACTAACCGATAAGACGGATAGTATAGGTCGCTAAAGGGATCATTGGCGATTTTGTTCGGGGTTGTCTTTTTAACGGGACGTTTTTTTTTATAACGGATCTTCCAGACGAAAGACTGAGTCTGTCTCGCAGGTTGTCCCCGTTTTAACATTTTGGTTTGATGACAAATTTGCACATCAACTCCCCAATAATTTGGCAATCCCCCCCCCCCATGCAAAAATAAAAAAATCCAGCAGTCCAATTTCTCCCTTGCCATGCAGGCAAAAGTAAGGATACTAAGGACTATTATGGCACGTATTGAAATCAAAATGGTAGACGTTTTTTTATTTGAAACCGAACTGACCATCAGGACAACAGACATAAATTTTGCCAATCATGTTGGGAATGATACGTTTGTTTCTCTTATGCAGGAAGCAAGAACCCGATTTTTTATGGCCCTGGGCTATTCAGATTTGGATGTTGAAGGCAAGGGAACTATAATTTCCGATTTAGCGGTTGTTTATAAATCACAATCTTTTTACGGAGAAAGGCTTAAATTTGAGCTGGGTGCAGGTGATTTCAATAAATATGGGTGCGATATCTTTTATCGTGTAACAAATGCAGAAAATCAAAAACTTGTTCTTGAGGCAAAAACCGGAATAATATTTTTTGACTATGAAAAGAACAAAGTAACAACCATTCCAGCGGGCTTTATGTCACATTTTACACGCCGGCTTTAAAGCTCATCCAACAACACTCATTTCCAACAGAAGATGTGTATTTTGAATATCCATTCGGTTTGATCTGCCGGATGTCACATTTATCCGTCCCCGTTTCAAACCAAAATGATTGAGCTGAGGGGCCGGTCGCCGAAAGTATTGGGACACAGACCTCTTTCCGTCCGAATACCTTGCAAAATTGCAGACCGCCCAGTCCCTTCAAGCGTCTGGTGGGGCGGTTTCCTGTGCAGACTTCATTTGAGCTATTGCATCATCCATGGTTATTTTATCTAACCACTCCCCACGTTCCTTTGTATAGTCACCTCGACCGATTGAAAATTGAGAAAACGAATGGTTTCAACAACCCCCATTTCTTTAAATAAAATTTGAGTTGCTTGGCGGTTAATTTCGGATATGGGCCGTTCTGCAGTTTTCATATGTCAACTCCATCACTAATTCGGTGGGAGATACCACTTTTGTATTTACATTTTCCAAGATTAATTCAGGTAGGCCCCCCCCTGTGGTTGCCCCCTGTTTTCTACATCCTTTGGTTGCCCCTGTTCCTCACCCAAAAAGGGCAGGCACGGCAGCCACCTGTTTCAAATCCGATATCCCGGGCCATGCGGTCAAGTTGTTCAAATTCTTCCGGACTGTAAAATTTTTCCACGGGAAGGTGGTCCCTTGTAGGCTGGAGGTACTGGCCCACGGTGAGGATATTGCAACCGTGATCGTACAGATCCTGGAAGGTGGCCCTAATTTCCTCTAATGCTTCGCCTAAGCCCACCATAATGCCGGACTTCGCCGGCAGGCCGGGAAAGCGTCCTTTGACATTTCGGATCAGGTCAAGGGATCGCTGGTACCGGGCCTGGGGACGGACCCTGGCGTAAAGGCCCTTAACAGTCTCAATGTTATGGTTGATCACGTCCGGTTCTGCGTTGCCTACGGTTTCAAGGGCGTTGACATCTCCCTGGAAATCCGGGATCAGGACTTCCACCCGGATGCCGGGACCGGCCTTTTTAATGGCCTGGATTACATGTGCAAAGTGGGATGCCCCGCCGTCGGGAAGATCGTCCCTTGTTACGGAAGTGACAACCACATAGGTCAATTTCAGTTTGAGTACGGTGTCGGCCACCCTTTTGGGTTCATCCGGGTCAACCGGCGTCGGAGAACTTGATGTCACATTGCAGAATCGACAGTTCCGGGTACAGTTGGATCCCAGGATCATGAACGTGGCGGTGTGTTTTGAAAAACATTCAAACATGTTGGGGCAGGCCGCTTCCTGGCAGACGGTATGCAGGCCGGCTTCGGATAAAAGCCGGGTAACCCGCTGGTACTCCGTGCCTTTGGGCATGCTTTTTCTCAGCCATCTGGGCTTGCCTTTGCGGACGGCACCGGAAGAAGGATTTTCTGTATGGCTGCTGCAAATGGAATTCATTGAATTTTGCCCCTGTATGTTAAAATTAAAAATTTCGCAAAAAAATGTGAAAAACAAATCTTTGACCCGTTCCATTGAAGTGTTCGGGTCAAAGGAGATGTTATGATTTTCCTGTTCAAGGGAAGTCATGGATAAATTTTGGAGACCGCAGGGATTGATCCAGGTAAAAGGGGTCAGGTCCGGACAAACATTCAGGGCCAGGCCATGGATGGAGATTCCTTTTTTAATGGATATACCCACACTGCCGATTTTCTTCGTTCCCACCCAGAGACCATGGTTCTGTGGATCCCTTTGAGCCTTTACACCAAACTGCCGGGCCGTTCTCATCATGATCTCCTCAAGACCGTGAACAAAATCGGGTACCCCGATCCTGGATCGCTCCAGGTTGATGATGGGATAGAGTACAGCCTGTCCCGGTCCGTGATAGGTGATGTTCCCCCCCCTTGCGGTCTGGACAATCTCAATCCCTTTTTCGGCCAGAAACCGTTCCGATACCACAAGGTTTTCCCGGCCCCCTCTTTTACCCAACGTGTAGACCGCCGGGTGCTGGACAAAAAGAACCCGGTTGCCAAGGACCGGGTCCTGAATCATCTCTTCCCGGGCAGTGGTCTGAAGATCAAGGACCGAAACATAATCCCGGATGCCAAGGTCCTCAAAGGCAACACATCTGTCATCCGCTGAAAGGGCGTGTCCGGTCATGGTCTTGTACCATCTTTCCAGTACGCTTGTACTTTACCGTCAACATATCCACAAGCCTCAATGATCCTTTTGTCATCAGGAAACATTTTTTGCTTATAGTTCGTCATAATCTTTAGTAGTAAATCTTCATTTTTGGATTGGAACAAATCAGATATTTTCCCTTTATACATCAGTTGTGATCTTAATCCTTCAATCCATTCCCTGGTTGGTGGTTCGCCATTCGCTGTATTCCATGCGATATGAGCGAGAAACAAAGCATATTGTGCTTCAGATTCTTTTGGTATCTTATTTGGGTTAGAAAACCCACTGACTGCCACCTGCATAATTGCTGTTGAAAGCTTCACCATATACACTCTTTTATTTTTTTACTTTTGGCGTGACTATATTTTTACCAGTTGATGATTTCTGCTCAGCGCGCCGATAGGCACGCCCCGCTTTAAGGGAGAGCCTATCAGTCAATTAATCATTTAGACAGAATGGGCCAATATGATAAGTGGCAGATCCAGTCTATTCGTTTTAAGTGTAACGATTTCGACCAAAAATTCAATTGAATTGATTAACATAATTTTTCACAATCATGCAAATGGGCTTGATTCTATTGTCGGCCATTTTTTGTAGGGGCAATCCCCCTGTGGTTGCCCTCGTTAGGGCAGGCACGGGGGCCTGCCCCTACAGTGGCCGACGTTAGAACCAATCCCATGCAAATCATCCAAAATATTGTAAGTGCACACCAATAAGGCGTTGAACCCAGTCGCACCTTTTGCAACAAAATCAGAACCTTACCCCAAAGCCCTTATTTTTAAATCATATATTGATTTAACAGGGTTAAACAGTCAAAATGAGGCCTCAATGTCAACATCCTTTAATACAGCTTTAAAAAAACTTAAACACAGGAACAATCAAATGAATCATCCAATTATAAAGATGAAGCCCATTGATCTCATAGAACATCCGGAAGGCGGCAGGTATCGTGAAGTTTTCAGATCCTCCCACACAGTATCTAAATATGACGGGACGACCAGACCAGCCTTAACCCATATCTATTTCTCATTAAATCCCAAAGAGATCAGCCGATTTCATAAAGTGACATCAGATGAAATCTGGAATCTTTATCAGGGAGAGGGTGTCCATTTATTTCTGTGGGATGAAACAGACACACCGCCTCAATGTGTCACGTTGTCAGCCCGGGACAACTGTTTTTGCCATGTTGTCCCCGCAGGCACCTGGCAGGCAGCCGCACCCATTTCAGAAACGGTGCTGGTCGGCTGTTCAGTCGCACCCGGTTTTGAATTTTCGGATTTTACGCTTATGACATACGAATCCCAAGCGGCACAAAAACTTATTTCATTAGCCCCGGAACTGGCCGGATATATTCTCAAATAACTCTCCTGAACAGTACAGGAAAAAATAGGTGCGCTATCCCCGGATTGACTGTCCCCCATCAGTTAGGCAGCAGTATTTTCGGCAGGCTGAACCTTGCCAGGTGTGGCAAAAGAAACGGTTTATTTTCTACAATGGCATCTGCCACACGGATACCGCTTAACACAGCGCCATGAATCCCCTCTCCCATATCCAGGGTGGAGAGTCCTGCCGCGTCTCCGATGATGAAGGCATTGTCCTGGTGGTATTTTTTCGGACCATGCTGGAAATAGTAGCTGTGACCTTTGGGGCGGGGTGGGTTTTCCCCTATGAACCCTTTTTTTTGAAGGGCCTTTGTAAAATGATGCCACTGTTCCATAATGTTCTGTCCCCGTTGTTTCATTCTGTGGAATTTTCCGCCAATGCCGATGTTTAACCAGTTATTCCCCTTGGGAACATACCAGGCATACCCGGGCAGTCCATGATCAAAAAACCACAAATGGCACTGATTATGGAGAATATCACATGAATATTCCTTTTCGACGGCAACAATGAGGGACTTGGAAGGACGAGAGCGCTTTTGAGCAAAAAAAGTCTTGTAAACCGGGCAATGGGTACCGCCGGCACCGATGAGATACCGGCATCGATACTGGTCGTCAATGATATAAAAGCCGTTTTTCCGGGTGATATTCTTTACGCAATGGGTGTGAACCGGAACACAGGCGCGGGAGATCATCCAGGCATCAAATTCATATCGTCTGACAGCATATTGACGGGTGGGTACAGGAATCTTTATTCCAAACATATGAAAATGAATTCGGTCAAATTGACTGATGGTGTAGGGATAATCACCACCTTGGAATTCAAGAAGCCTAAATACGTCCGGGGTTACCCATCCCGCACACACCTTGGGACGGGGAAACGAATATTTATCGAGCACCAGGGGCGTGATGCCCCGTTGCTTCAGTTTCCAGGCACAGGCGGCACCGGCAGGACCGCCTCCGACGATAATGATCTTCTCCTCAATCATGCCACTCCTTGGTTTGCCGCACTATATAATGCGGCAGCAGGGCGCTGAAGTCCCCTGTTTAGTCATCACAATTTGCCATAACTGCATGGATCGCGACCGAAATCCTCCGGCACAGCTTAATAAATAATACTCCCACATGCGATAAAAGCGATCGCTGTAGTTATCTTTAAGGGTGGGCCACGCTTTTTTGAAATTTTCGTGCCATGCCATTAATGTTTTATCGTAGTCCTCTCCAAAGTTATGCCAGTCCTCCATGACAAATTGTTTCTCCATGGCTTTTCCCAGCTGGGCAATGGAAGGAAGCATGCCATTGGGGAAAATATATTTTGCCGTCCATGAGTTGCATGCAGAACAACTGGCATTACTACCGATGGTATGAACCAGTGCAATGCCGTCATCCTTCAGCAACCGGTTGGTCAATTTCATGTAAGTACCATAATTTTTATACCCCACATGCTCCATTAAACCAATCGAGACCACCCGATCATATTCTCCGCCGGCGGTTCTGTAATCTGCCAGCCGGATGTCAACGGGAAGCCCTTGGCACAGCTCTTTTCCAAATTTAGCCTGCTCTTTGGAGACGGTGTATCCGGTCACGTCAACGCCGTACTTTGTTGCCGCATAGTGGGCAAACCCACCAAAACCGCATCCCAGCTCAAGTACTTTCATGCCGGGCTCAAGTTTTAATTTCCGGCAGACCAGCTCAAGTTTCGCCTCCTGGGCTTGATCAAGGGTGGTGGCATCTTTCCAGTATCCGCAGGTATATTGCATGTGTTTGTCCAGCATGCTCTGGTAAAGCTCATTGCCGATATCATAATGGATTTGACCCACCATGAACGCACGCCTGGAAGACTGTTGATTAAAAAGCTTTGACTTTAAAGTATTCCATTGGATCCGCCACTCTTTTTTTAATAATTCCGCAAGATTTGCGTGCAACACTTTTGCCATGAACTGATCCAGGGCGTGGCACTCCCACCAGTTATCCATATAGGCTTCACCAAGACCCAGGGCAGGTTCATGGATCAACCGCTGGTAAAACTGATCATTTTTAATCTGAATGTCGTAGGGATTGCTTCCGTTAACAGTGATGCCGGCAAGTTTCAATAATTTGTTGATGGATTCCTTTGTATTCTGATTTCTCATATTTTTCACTCTTTTTGAAAATAATGAAGTCATAAATATTAAAAATCTATTTTCCCATGGTACGGGAGACTCTACTAATATACTAATATCACATACATTTGTCCACTCAGTTATCAAAAATCGTCAATCAGCGAATTTAAGCGCCTGCTTGCTAATAAACCACCAAGAATATTATAGCCAACACATACCCCACACGGTCCGTGCAATAAAAAACTTGCGCCTGGACTATCTGCTTTCTTACCCAAGAATACATTTAAGACGTTATCAGCAAAAGAACCGATAGGAACATAATCACAAAATACCTTTAAAATTCAATCTATTAAATCATCTAATGAAAAACCCCCCAGACAAGTCAAACCCCTGGCATGGTTATGGCATAGTCCAGGACCTGTAATATAAAAATGATACATCCCGGACCATGGTTCCGGGGAAATAACAGGTCCTCAGGGAGAACAAATATGACCAAAGAATCGGTGTTCAGTGTCTGTGGCATGTGTACGGTACGCTGTCCCATCCAGGTGGAAGTTGAAAACGGCCAGGTCGAATTTATTTCAGGCAACCCCCATGTCCCGGCCATGAAGGGAGCCGTTTGCCCGAGGGGTGCGGCGGGAACAGCGCTCCTCAACGACAGTGAACGACCCCAGACGCCTTTAATTCGTGCAGGTGAGCGTGGGGAAGGTAAATGGCGCAACGTCGGCTGGGACGAGGCACTGGATTATGTGGCAGAAAAACTTAACCGGATTAAGGATGAATACGGGGCCCGGGCCATCTCATTTTCCGACAGGGGCGGGCCGTTCAGGGATATGCACCGGGCCTTCCTTAAAGGTCTTGGCACCCCCAACTACAACAACCACGACTCTTCCTGTGCCAGAAATGTCCAGCATGCAGCGCGCTCCTTGACCGGCATGGGCAGAAAAGCCGTCGCCTACGACTTTAAAAATGCAAAGCACGTCGTGCTTCAGTTCAGAAATATCTTTGAAGCCATCAATGTCCAGGAGGTCAACGACCTTATGGATGCCCTGGAGAAAGGCTGTAAGCTCACGGTAATCGATATCCGGGCCAATATATCCGCAGCCAAGGCCAGCCGGTTCATGATGATCCGCCCCGGCACCGACTATGCCTTTAACCTGGCCGTCATTCATGAACTCATCAACAAGCAGCTCTATGATGAACGCTTTGTCAGCCGCTATGTAGAAGGATTCAAGGCGCTTGAACAATTTGTTACCCCGTATACGCCTGAATGGGCTGAAAAAGAAACCGGCATTGAAGCCGCCACGCTTCGCAGCTTTGTAGCGGAACTGGTAGAGGCCTCACCATCGGTGATCTGGCATCCGGGCTGGATGACGGCAAGATACAAAGACTCCTTTTATATCTGCCGCTCCATCTACATCATCAACGCCCTTTTGGGCAGCTATGGGGCCAAAGGCGGCCTTCCCTTTGTATCGAAGCCGGCTGATGTTGGGATAAACGGGTTAAAATCATTCAGGGATCTTTATCCCGCCCCTGATGAAAAACGTGCCGACGGCGTGGGCTGGAAATACACCCACTTTGAAAAAGGCCCGGGGCTGACGCATTTGACGTTCAAGGCCATTGAAGAACAGGCGCCATACCCCATTAAGGCCTACATTGCCTACCGCCATGATCCGCTCATGGGTTATCCCGACCCGGACCGGTTGCGGCAGATATGGGACAAGCTGGACCTACTGGTTTCAGTCACGTTCTCATGGTCGGACACGGCCTGGTATTCAGATGTGGTCCTGCCGCTTTCCACCTACCTTGAGCGTGAAAGTATCATTGCCACAAAAGATGAATTGAAGCCGTACTTTTTTGTCCGAAAACGGGCAGTGGCACCCAGGTATGACTCCCTGGCGGACTGGGAGATCATCTCAGGCCTTGCCCGCCGCATGGACCTGCCGGACCTGGTCTTTGACCGGGTGGAAGACCTGTGGAATTTTCAGCTCAAGGATACCGGTATTACTATTGAAAATTTCAATGCCGAGGGGCTGGTGAATCTAACAGACAAAGCGGTGTATAAACACTTTGAAGATTACAAATTTGGAACCGATTCCGGTAAACTTGAAATCATTTCCAAAAACCTTGAAGAGAACGGCCAGCCCTCTTTGAAACCCTATAAATCGCCGGCATCCCCAAAGGCGGGTGAGTACAGGTTGACATTCGGCAGATGCGCCATTCACACCCAAGGTCACACCGTAAACAATCCCCTGTTAAACGAACAGATGTCGGAAAACACCTTGTGGATCAACACGGCCGAGGCCCAAAAACTTAACATATCAGACAGGGACATTGTCACCGTGAGCCAGAACGGTTACTCGGAAACTATCCGGGCCCAGGTCACTGACCATATCCACCCGGAAGCCGTCTTTGTAATCCACGGATTTGGCCATCGCATTAAGGCCGAGAGCCGGGCATTCGGCAAAGGCCTTGCCGACAACAAATTCATGGCAGGCGGCCTGGATATCTGGGATAAAGCCGGCGGTGCCGTTGCCTACCAGGAGCACTTTGTTACGGTGTCCAAAAGATAGGCGCAATAAAAAACATGCGGTGCAAAATATTTTATGCGCCCCGGCGGAACACTACCTGGAAACGGATACCATCCAAACTCCAGGAACCCGTAAAATTTAAATTAACCTGTTAATGATATTAATTATTTTGACTTTCACAAAAGATGAACCAGACACGTGTCAAGCTGGACACCGGAGACACCATGAGCCAATACTACCTGTTTCAGGATACTAAAAAATGCATCGGCTGCCACACTTGCGAGGTAGCGTGCAAGGCCAATAAAAAATTACCCCCAGGGCCGAAACTCTGCCAGATTATCCAGGTGGGTCCCAAGACCGTTGGAGAGGTGCCAAGGACATCATTTATTTATATGTCCTGCTTTCATTGCGAAAACCCCTGGTGCGTTTCGGCCTGCCCCACCGGCGCCATGCAGCAGCGCAGCAAAGACGGAATCGTATTTGTGGACCAGGACCTTTGCGTGGGATGCAAAACCTGCATATCCGCCTGTCCCTGGGGGGCTCCCCAGTGGAACCAGGAGATCGGCAAGGTTGAAAAATGCGATTTCTGCATGGATCGAATCGACCAGGGCCTTGACCCTGCCTGCGTGACCAGCTGCACCACAGGCTGCCTTAAATTCGGCACGGTCGAAGAAATGACTCAGATCCGAAGGGAGCGCCATGCAGCATCCGTGACTTCCTTTGAGAACACAAGCTTTTAAGGAGTCGATATGGACAAGATCTGCCCGGTTCGACAAACCATCCTTTTTTTAACCCAGCTGATCGGCCCCAAAGGACTGCCCGACCCAAAGGGACGACGAATTTGCGAACAAATTCTGGTTCTGGCCGAGGAAATCGCCGAAGGCACGGCAGGAGAGGAACATCTGCCTGCCATTGAAGCCCTGGTCAAGGAATTTAATGATGCTCGCAACCCGGAACAAACCCGGCAGGCAGGCAGGACCATTCAAGGGCTGCTGACCGATCACCGGGAGGTATTTATCAACCATATCCAGACCCGGAACTGTCCGACCCACGACTGTGGAAAACTTGCCCCCTCCCCCTGCCAGATGGCATGTCCCGCCGGGATTGACATCCCCACGTACCTTGCGCTCATTGCCCAGGGAAAGGACGCCGAAGCCATTGAGGTGATCAGACGGGACAATCCGTTGCCCTGGGTGTGCGGCCTGATCTGTACCCGCCCCTGCGAAATGATGTGTGTCAGGGCCAGGATCGACAAGGCCATCTCCATTAAATTTCTCAAAGCGTTTGCGGCCGAACGCGCCATGTCCGAACGGGCCTATACCAATCCAATCCCACAGCCTGCCAACGGCAAAAAGGTATGTGTGGTCGGCGCAGGCCCCGGCGGTCTTTCCTGTGCCTATTATCTGGCGCTCTTGGGATATGGCGTCAGGATCATTGAGGCCTTGCCCGTGCCCGGCGGCATGCTCATGGTGGGTATTCCCCGGTATCGCCTGCCGGGAGAAGTCATTGACCGGGAAGTGGCCATGATTGAAGACCTGGGCGTAGAAATCCAGTACAGCACCCGGTTCGGCAAGGATGTCACCAAGGACGAACTGGACCGGGAGGGATTTGAGGCCTATTGCATCGCCATTGGTGCCCATAAGGCATGGACGTTGAGTATTGAGGGGGAAAAGAAATTTCCCAAAGTCATTGAAGCGGTCCGTTTTCTAAGGGATGTCGCCCTGGGCGATCACCACTGTCCGGGAAAAAATGTGGTGGTGGTGGGCGGTGGCAACGTAGCCATTGACGCGGCCCGTACCAGCCTGCGCCTGGGCGCCGAGCGCGTCACCATTGCCTACAGACGAACCCGGGACCAAATGCCTGCCGATGTGGAGGAGGTGGAACAGGCCGAAGAGGAAGGCATTGAATTCGCTTTTCTGACCATTCCCACCGCGGTAAAGGGTGAAAGGCAGAATATTCATGCCCTTTCATGTATCAAGGCGGAACTGAAAGCCAAAAAAGGCTCCAACCGCCTGGCACCGGTTCCCATTGAAGGCGGGGAGTTTGAGATCCGGGCAGATGTCGTAATCTCCGCCATTGGTCAGTATGTGGACAACGAAGGTATGGAAGCGTTTACCGGCATCAACTGGAACCGCCGGGGCACCATTGATGTTAACCACGCGGGTATGGAAACGGCCCAGCCAGGCGTCTTTGCCGCCGGTGACGCGGTCTCCGGCCCTGCCACAGTGATCGAAGCCATTGGCGGCGGCAAACGGGCGGCTGACGCCATTGACCGCTACCTTCGCGGTATTCCCCAGCCTCGCGCCCCCAGAACGCCGGTACGCCACAAGACGGAACCCGTTATTGAAATGACGGCTCACGAAAAAATGACCATTAAACCGCCGGAAATGCCCATGCTGAACCTTTACCGGCGCAGAACGACGTTTCAGCAGGTGGAACTGGGGTATGAGGAAGCCGATGTCCGCCGGGAAGCGGCCCGGTGCCTGCGCTGTGATATCTGCCGGCGTTGCGGCAAATGCGTGGATATCTGCCGGGATAAAATGGGGATCAACGCCCTGAAGCTGGGATACCTTGACTTTGATGAAAGCGGCCCCACCGATTTCAGAGTCACGGCGGAAAGCTGTATCACCTGTGGAGCATGTGCGGCCAATTGTGAAAATAATGCATTAATTATTGATGAAAAAGATGGCCGGCGAAGGCTTTTGCTGTGCGGCACCATCCTGAACAGCCAGACTATCCAGTATTGTGAATCCTGCGGTGCAAAGCTCGGCTCCGTCGAATATACCCGCTTTATTGCCGGAAAAACCAGAAGCATGACACAGGCCACGGAAACGCGGTTGCTTTGTAATAAATGCCTGCGCCAAAAAGCTGCGGTTTCCAACGCCGCAAACAGCGGTGCGTTACCCATCCCATAGAACAGGAGGCAAAATGACATTTCAACGGGGAGATAAGATAGAGGTATTCAAGGCGTCCACGGATGATGCCTGGGAGGACTACATGAACGATTTTATAGGTTGCCATGGCTTTATTGTGGATCCGGACACCTCGGTGAACGACCCGGACGCCTTGGTGGAGGTAAGCCTGGAAGGCAAAGGCACCCACCGGCTTCCCCAGGATTGCTTGAGACGATTGGGGGATCAGGTATGAAGGTCAACGATTTGATTAAAGGCGATACAGGTCATTTTTATACGGTGAAAGGCGATCAAACCGTCTTCCATGCTTTACAACAGATGTCCGCCTATGGGGTCTCTGCGGTGATGGTGATGGCAGATGAAATGCCGGCAGGCATCTTCACGGAAAGGGACCTGATCCGCTGCCGGATACTGTTTCCTGACAAACAAACCGACCAGGTGACCATTGACAAGGTAATGACATCCAAACTGATTGTGGCGGAACCACAGGATTCCGTGGATGCAGCCATGGCCATGATGATCAAAGCACGGATTCGTCATCTGCCCGTGGTGGGAGACGGAAGACCTTGTCAAGGCCCATGTAGGGGCATTGACCCAGGAACTTCACTATCTGAAGGATTATATAACCGATCTCCAGGATGCGGCCCATGATTGAAATTACGATTAACGGGCAAACCGTAGCGGCAAAAAAAGGTGACACCGTTTTGAAAGCCGCCCGGGCACATGGAATTCCCATTCCCTACCTATGCTTTCATCCGGCGCTCAAACCCTCTGGGGCATGCCGTCTTTGTGGCGTGGAAACCGGTCCGGTTTCAGGCAAAAAAGTAGTAATGCTCTCCTGTATCCTCAAGGTCAAACCCGGGCTTGAAATCAGAACCGAATCGGATTTGGTGACAGCCCACAGGCAGAAAGCCTTTGAAAAGCTGCTGTCCATGGCACCAAACTCGGTACGAATCCGGGAACTGGCTGAAAAATTCAATGTGCCGGTGGCACCGAAGCCGGATAGTTGCATCCGCTGCAGGCTTTGTGTTCGGGTATGTAAGGACATAATAGGCGCAAGGGCCATTGCCATAGTAAAAACCGAAACCGGCAGCCATGTAGGGCCCGGTGACGGTACCTGCATCGGCTGCGGGACCTGTGCCAATCTATGCCCCACCCAATTTATATGCGTCCAGGACCAGGACAATGTCAGAGTCGTTTCCATTGGCGACAACGTTTTAAGCCGACTGCCCCTTGAGCGATGCGAAGCCTGCGGCGGGCGCTATGCAACGGCCCGGTTTCTGGCCCATGTGGACGACAATACAGGCAATCACGTCCATACCGCCGGACAAGAGCATCATTTCTGCCCGTCATGCACCAAACTGATGTCCCGTCGAGCGCGTACGGAAAATAAGCATTTAAGAAAATAAGTTATGGTTCTGGTGCACATCATTCACGCGTCAGCACTGCAAAATATTGACCCCAAATTTCCGACAAGCTCGGATATCACCATTTTAAGGAGAAGATGAATGAAATTGAAGTTTAAGTGGTTTGTATTATTTTTGACGGCAGCAGCACTGATGCTGCCGATGATGGCTGCGACGCCTGTTATGGCTGACCCGCTTGCCGATGCCATTGCCGCTGTGCCCCAGGGCACGGGACCGGGCCAGATTGATCCGTCGGCACCGGCAGGTATTTTCGGCATTCCTGGCGCACCGGCTCCGGGTTTATTGCTCTGCTTTTGTTGGGCCGTTTGGGCCGGCTGGATTTTCTCAACCATAGGCGCGTTCGGTGGGGTTATGGCCGGCGTGGGTCATATTTCCATTTACGGAATGGGCGCCTATGCCAAAACATTTCAGGATACCTCTCCCACCATCAACAAGATGCTCACCGACAGCATCCGTGTTTCCAACCAGTGGATGGTGGGGCTTTCCGCCCTTGTCTCCAGCATCACCTACGGTAGACAGAAACGTCTGGTGACGTCGTTAGGGGCATTTCTAGGTGCTGGTGCACTTTTTGCCACGTTTCTGGTGGTATTCACCACCGCCGGAAAAGTGAAATTTTCACAATACCAGGGCTGGTTCGGCTTATGTGTATTTCTGATCTTTGCCTTCATGGTCTATGAAATGTCCCCCAAAGGCCAGGCCTCGAAAAAAGCAGCCAAGGCTGCTGTCAAGGCATTTGAAAATACGGTCAAAAATAAGGGTTCCATTAAAGGTCAGGGGGTAAAAACCCTGCATTGGAGTCTTACCAGAACAGAAATTTCTTTTTTCGGTCAAAAATTTTCATTCAGCCCCATCTGGGCCTTTATCGGGGGCTTTTGTATCTCCGCGATGGCCTCCTTCATCGGTGTCGGCGGTGGCTTTCTTTACGTGCCTTTTTTGACCAGTGTTGTGGGACTTCCTATGTTCGTAGTTGCCGGAACCTCATCTCTGGCGGTTCTCATCGGGATGGTTTTTTCTATTTTCAATTTCATGGTCCTCAAAGGGGTCATGGTTTACTGGCCCATGATCGGCCTTGAACTTGTGGGCGTATTTGTTGGTTCCATGATCGGCCCCAGAACCGGAAAATACATTCCTGAAAAGGCATTGAAATGGCTTTTCCTGGTATTGGCGTTCTACATCGGCATCCGGTATACACTGAGAGGTTTTTTCGGTATTGCAATGCTTTAGGATACTAAGAGCCTGTCCGGCAGGTGGCCCCGATGGCTGCCTGCCGGAAGGACCTAAAATCAAAAGGAATTAAAAATGGTTGAAGAATTCAATCACTTCTACTACACCATTGACAGCTATATTATTTTTTTCTACCGGGTGACGGGTATTGGTATGGTTGATTATATGATCGGGACGTTCTGCCTTTCCCTCATTGCCGTCCTTTTGGGAGAATTGACCATTTCGTTTGCCATAAAGGTCAACACCCCTTATCTCACCGGCCTGTCCCACCGTATGAAAGAAAAGGAAACGCTTTCCATTAAAGCTTATGAAACAGGAGATATGGCCGGATACAAGGCACTGAATAAAGAGGCCACAGATGCCTGGGGACGCAAATTTTTTGCCATGCTGGCCCATTCGGCCGCCATCCTGTGGCCCGTGCCCTTTGCCCTGGGCTGGATGCAAACACGATTTGCCGGTATTGATTTTCCTATTACTTTTCCGTTCTCCCTGGTGACAGATTCTGTGGGCTATACATTTTCGTTCTTCCCCATCTATATTCTGGCACGAATCGTTTTCGGAAAACTCAGGCCACATCTGCCCTATTTCGCTTCAGTCCACAGGAAGCTGACCGAAATGGCAGCCTGAATCCCCAAAATTGTAGTTACGAGGAAGACGTTGCGCCAAATTCCGGAACGAATTTCCCATTGAAACCCCAATAATTGATTTTTATAATATGAGGCAAACACAAAAACCCATTGAGGAAAGATAACCGTGAAACATCTTAATCGCTCCGTGCTGTTGATTCCGGCATACCTTCTTTTAGGATTACCCGGGAATTCGTATGCGCTGCAGCTTCATTCGAATTCAGAAGGGATTATTACCCACCAGATCGGACACCTGTTTTTTATTTTCTCAATGGTTGTACTTATATTCATCATCAGTGGCAAAGGATTGGCTATGCATAAAGGATGGCGCCGGATCCAGCTTTCAGCATTTTTTTTCATTCTCTGGAACGGCTGCGCCCTTGCTGCCCATTTCCTGGACAACCAGATCTATGCAGTCAGTATAGAGCAACTTGCCAATGGGTATGCCAGAATCCGGACCCAGAACAATTCAGCCTTGCTGGGCTGGCTATATTACGGCCTTAAACTGGACCATTTCCTATGCGTGCCTGCCATGTTCCTGATGTACAGGGGGCTTTCCTGCCTGGTGGACGAACAAAAAGCCGGACAAGGACAAGATTAATGCTTGCCCCTTACCTACCTATGGTAGTGATTGATATAATAGGCTCCTTTGCCATGGTGGTGCTCTCCCTTCTATGCTGCTACAAGGCCAAAATTTTGAGGGAAACCGACCAGGACAATGCGCTGTTTCTTTATCTTGTATGGATCTCCACGGGATTTATGATCTTTGCCGTATCACGCTCATTTGGCCATATTCTACGGCAATGTCTGATTTTAACATCCAATACCGACACCTGGCAGACGATCGCCGCCTTTTCCGGCAGCGTAAACACAGTCTCTTTCATGCTGGTAAGCCTGATCACCCTGTTTTTTAATAAAAGCTGGGAGATCAACGAAAAAATTCTGAACTCCCGAAAAGAACTGGAAACCGCCCATGGTCAACTTCTAAGTTTAAACCAGAACCTGGAGCAAAAGGTAATTGAACGTACAGAGATGCTCACAAGTTCCGAACATAAGGCCCGACGCATTTTTGAATACTCTTTGGACACCATCCTGGTTACCGACGCCCATTTCAAAATCCAGGAAATCAACAACGCCGGCATCGCTCTGACAGGATACCAAAAAGAACAGATGCTGGAACAGAACATTGGACTGATGGATTTCATCGCACATGCCCCGGACTGGGAGCATATCTTAAAAGAGTTAAACACCAACGAATACATCCTTAATGAAGAATGCGAATTTTTAAATTCAAATAATATGGAGATCCGGGTGATGCTCACCGGCGGCGTCGATTACGGGGCCTTCGGCTGTGCCAAAACCTTTCATTTCATTATCAAGGATATTAACGAAAAAAAACAGATGGAGCAGCAGATCGCCCAAGCCGACAAATTAGCGGCATTAGGGGAACTGTCCGCAGGTGTGGCCCATGAAATCAATAACCCGCTGGGTATCATCCTTGGCTACACCCAACTTATGCTCAAAGAGTCATCTGAATTTGAAGAAGATTTAAAAATCATAGAAAAACACGTAAAAAATTGCCGGAACGTTGTCAGCAACCTGCTCTCCTTTTCAAGGAAGGGTTCCAGGGAAATGAAAAATGTGGATATCCATAAAATGTTGAACGGCGTAATCAACTTTCTAAGAAACCATTCTGACTTCAGAAACGTTAAAATACAACTCAATCTGTGGGAAAATGAATGCCTCCGGGTCAAAGGCAATGCCCAGGAACTGACCCAGGTGGTGTTAAACCTGATGATCAATGCCTGCCATGCCATTAAGGACAACCCGGACGGTTTCATAGAGCTTGTGACCCAAAAGGAAAAGGCCCATATGCTCATTCATGTCAAGGATAACGGCACCGGCATATCCAAACAGCATATGCCCCGGATTTTCGATCCCTTTTTCACCACCAAACCCGTGGGCCAGGGCACGGGGTTAGGTCTTTCCGTGGGATACGGCATTATCCGCCACCACCAGGGGAAAATCATGGCTGAAAACCGGAAAAGCCGGGGGGCGCAGTTCACCATCCGGCTGCCCCTTGTGGATACCAACAGCAATGAGGAGTAAAAGATGACACCCAATATTCTTGTGGTGGATGATGAAAAGGACATGACCCGCCTTCTCCAGCGCAGCCTTGAACCGGAACTAAATTGCCGGGTCACCATGGCGTTTTCCGGTGAAATGGCCCTGAACATCCTTGGGCTGGCCGACACGACCTTTGATCTTGTCATCAGTGACATCCGTATGCCGGAAATGGATGGGTTTGAACTTCTGGAACAATTGAAACAACGGTATCCGGACCTCACTGTGGTCATGCTCACCGCTTACGGCAACATAGAATCTGCTGTGACAGCAATTAAAAAAGGGGCTTACGATTTCATTGCCAAGCCCTTTGAGCAGGATGAAATCATTTTTAAGATCCGGAAAGCCCTGGAACGCAGTCGACTTATATCCGAAAACCGCCAACTCCAGAAAGCCTGCCGGACCGATTCCCTGCCCTTAATCGGAAAAAGCCCTGCCATGCGTAAAGTATTTCAAAAAATAGGCTTAATCGCGGACTCTGATGTTACAGTCCTGATCACCGGGGAATCCGGAACGGGCAAGGATATGACCGCAAGATCCATTCATGCACTTAGCCCTCGAAACAATAAACCGTATATCCCAATAAACTGCCCCACCATCCCCGAACATATCCTTGAAAGTGAATTATTCGGATATAAAAAAGGCGCCTTCACCAATGCCTACCGGGACAAAACAGGACTTTTCCAGGAAGCCGACCACGGCACCATTTTTCTGGATGAAATCGGAGATGTGGGCCCCAGCATCCAGACCAAACTTTTAAGGGTGATCCAGGAAAAGGAGGTCAAACCTTTGGGCGACACCCGGGTGGACCATGTGGATGTCAGGATCATCGCCTCCACCAACCAGGATCTGCAGCAGAAAATCAAAGACAAGGAGTTCAGGGAAGATTTTTTCTATCGGCTGTCGGTGATCACCATTGAATTGCCGCCGCTAAGGGAGCGGGTGACGGATATTCCGCTGTTGTGCGATCATCTTCTGGCCAAAAACTGTGAAAAATTAAACAAACCGGCCAAGCATTTATCTGAAAGCGTGATGGATCTTCTCATGAAGCACCCCTGGCCGGGCAATGTCAGAGAGCTTGAAAATGTACTTGTCCAGGGGATTCTCTATTCAACCACAGATACCATCGGCCTGGCCGATATCCCCATCGAAAAAAATAGTGCCAATGCCTGCGTCTGCGTGGATTTTGGCAAGGATATGGGGCAACTGACATATAAGCAAGCCAAGGAGAGCACCCTGACCCAGTTTAACCATAACTTCATCGGCGCCATGCTCTCCATGACCAAAGGCAATATCACCCAGGCAGCCAGGCGCTGCGCTATGGATCGCCAAGCCCTTCAGCAGATCATGAAACGGTATGCCATTGATCCCGAAAAATTCCGAAAAAAGCCGTCTTGAGCTTTAAAAAATCATAATTGTGCTAATATTATTCGTTAGAAAAACTTATATAAAAAATAACAATTAATAAGGAAGTGTTTTAAACAAAATGATTCTGTGCCGAACCTGTGCACTTGGGTCTTATTTTAAGCCGGTATTTAACCATGAAAAAACAGTTGCACCTAAAACAACCGACCTTTAAAACCGTGCCCGTACAAGATGCTTGCGGCATGACCCTTGCCCATGACATGACTGAAATCGTTCCCGCCAAATCCAAGGGACCGGCCTTTAAACGGGGACACCGGGTCCAGGCCGGAGACATATGTCGACTCATGCGCATGGGAAAAAACAACCTCTATGTGCTGGATCTTGATGAGACCCAGGTACATGAGGATGAGGCGGTGTTTGAACTTGCATCGGCCCTGGCCGGGCCAGGGGTTGAATTTTCCGCCACACCCAGCGAAGGCAAACTGGAGCTATATGCGGCCTATCAAGGGTTGTTCCGGGTGAATGTAGACGCATTGACGGAATTCAACATGCTGGACGATGTCATGTGCGCCAGCATCCATACCAATAATGTCGTGAATAAAGGCGACAGCCTGGCAGCCACCCGGGCCATACCCCTGGTCATTGACCGGAAAAATCTCGACCAGGCCACGGCCCTTGCGAAATCCACCTACCCCATTTTTTCCGTTTCAATGTTCAACCCGTTAAAAATCCGCCTGGCCATCATCGGTAACGAGGTCTATGACGGCTTGATCCAGGACAGGTTCCAGGCCATTGTGGAGGAAAAAACCGCCCGGCTTGGGGCCCATGTGCTTGAAGTGAATATCCTGCCCGATGACCGGGAGCGCATCACCGCCCAAATCAGGGATTACATGAAAAAGGAGACCGATCTGATCATCACCACCGGCGGCATGTCCGTGGACCCCGATGATGTTACCCGGGAATCTATTGAAGCTGTGGGTTTTGATGAAGTCCACTATTCATCGGCTGTGTTGCCCGGGGCCATGTTCCTTTTGGGCTATACCTCTGATACCGCTATCATGGGGCTGCCGGCCTGCGGGTTGTATCACCGCACCACCATATTTGACCTGATGCTTCCCCGGGTCATGGCCGGCGAGCGTCCTGGTAAACGGGAGCTGGCAAGCCTTTGCCACGGTGGGCTGTGCCGGAACTGCCCCACCTGCCGGTTTCCCAACTGCGCTTTTGGGAAAAGCAGTTGACCATGATAAAACTTCATTAGGTATAACCTGTGCGGACTCTTGTCCATACGCTACAGCCCATCCCAGATTCTTGTCGGCATTTATCTAATTCTCGTGTTCAATTTCCTGGGGGTCTTCCATGCAAAAAACCCCATGGTTCTTTGTGTATTCTATTTAATCGACTTCCATCTAAAATTGATCTGCCGGGATCGGCTCAGCCAGACACCCAACACCCTGAAAACATAGCTGGATCAATTTTAAGTCTAATGTTTGGGGTCTGTGCTGATTTTTCTCTTTTATGATAACATTGTTTTTGACTGTATCCGTGCTATAATCAAAATTATCTAAAATCTTCCAAACAGGGGGAACAGATCAGTGAAGATGAGAGAATCAGTTCGTCAGGAAGCTCTGTTTAAACAAATGCGGATCCCGGAATTTTATCCCCATCCCGTTCGCGACGTAGCGGTCTGTGAAACCCATATTTCCATGGTATTCCTGGCAGGCGACTTTGTTTATAAAATTAAAAAAGCCGTAGACCTGACGTTTCTTGATTTCACCACCCTTGAAAAACGCAGACATTTTTGCACCCGTGAGGTGGTATTAAATCGCCGTCTGACAAATAACGTATACTTGGATGTGACGAAAATAACACAAAAAGGGGACCGGTTTTATTTAGACGGCGACGGGACGGTTGTGGAATATGCCGTAAGGATGAGAAAACTGTCTGAGACCTATTCCATGAAACAGTTGCTGCGAGCCGGAAAAATCGGTCATACGGATATTGACCGGCTGGCAATGAGGCTGTACGAATTTTACGGTTCCGATACATCCGACGGGCCGCTGAATATGGAAGCGGCCTTTGAAACAATCCGGCAAAACTGCGATGAAAACTTTAAACAGACCCAACCGTTACTCGGTTCCTTGTTTGACGACGATTGCTTTCAGTCGATATGGTCCAGAACGGATACGTTTTTAGACAGGCAAAAACCCCTGTTTTTTCGCCGCATGGAAAATAAATGGTTCCGGGACTGCCATGGGGATTTAAGGACCGGTCATATTTATTTTACAGACACAGAAATTCAGATCATTGACTGTATTGAATTCAATGACCGGTTCCGGTATCTGGATGTGGGTGCGGACCTGGCTTTTCTGGCCATGGATATGGAATTTATGGGATTTTCAGCGTTGGCTGAAAAGTTTCTTTCAGCGTATGCAGGATATCATCATGATCCAGAAGTATACGTACTGATGAATTTTTACAAATGCTACCGGGCCATGGTGCGTTTTAAGGTTAAGTGCATCCGCCTGCAGGCGCATGATGTTTCCGAACAGGAACGCAGTAAACTTTTGGAGAAGACAAAAAAATACCTTGCCCTTTCAGACCGGTATGCCGATCGCTTCTCTAAGCCCAGGATATGGGTAACCTGCGGCATGCCGGCATCTGGGAAGAGTACCTTGGCACAAAACCTTTCCCTGGCGCTGAATATCCGGTCCATCAATTCGGATGTGGTTCGGAAAAAAATATTTCCAACCCCGCCAACCGATCCTGAGAACATGCCTTTTGAAAAAGGAATGTATTCCGAAACCG
Organism: uncultured Desulfobacter sp.; assembly: GCF_963666695.1. Lineage (GTDB taxonomy): Bacteria > Desulfobacterota > Desulfobacteria > Desulfobacterales > Desulfobacteraceae > Desulfobacter. The sequence goes on along the minus strand of NZ_OY762947.1, from coordinate 120,109 downwards.
CCACCAGCCGGACCTATGACACACTTTTTTCATTGGCGGAAAAAGAGGTATTAAAAGGCAACTCCGTGGCGATAGATGCCTCCTTTAGCCGGGAAAAATATCGAAAACACGTGGTTTCCCTGGCTGCGCAATTAGGTGCCGACATTGTGTTTATCGAATGTACGGTACCGGACCGTATCCTGCAAGAACGGTTGATCATGCGAAACGGACGGAACACAATATCTGATGCGCGAATTTCCCATTTTCAATCATTTAAGGACCGGTTTGAACCGATAAAAATAGAGGCACACCATCATTTAAAAATAAATACCGATGCGCCCATGAATGCGTGTCTTTTAAAAATTTTGCCCCGGATACTCTAAAAAAATTAGAGCACTCAAGCAACAGGCACAGGGCCTGACGTATCAATCAACTAATCAATCAAAAAGGAGGAGCCATGTTCAAGCATATTTTAGCAGCGACAGATCTTGTGGGAATTAAAGATCCGGTGGTGACAGGCGCTGCCGCAATCGCCGAAACCCATCAAGCCAGACTAAACATTCTCCATGTAGCGGAATCCTCCCATGAAAACAACCGGCGCCTGGTTAAGGATTTTAAAACGAACGAGGAAATCAATTTCTCGCCGGCGTATCAGGAACTTATCCGGAAAGAACTCCTCGATTTTTATAAAACAATATTGCCGGAAGACATGGATTTTGATGTCACGGTCGTTTGCGGATTCCCCTGGGAAGAGATTGTTCGTCAATCCCGGCATCTTAATGCGGGCATGATCGTCCTCGGTCCCCATTCCGAACGTGCCGCTGAAAGAGGGACCGTCCGGGTGGCCGGGAAGATCGGGAGCACCGTGGAAGGCGTGGTCATGCGGGAAAATTGTCCGGTGATGATTATCAATCCCGCAGTTCACTTGTCCTCAGGGGCATTCAAAAAAATTGTGGTGGGGGTGGACTTTTCCGTATCTTGTGAATGCGCCTTATTTTTTGCCCGGAAAACTGCGGAAAAATTCGGGTCAAAAATCGTTGCGTTTCACATGATCCCTGTGCCGCCGTATCCCAAATATACCAAGAAAGATTATGAAGCAGATCGAAAAAATACTGAAACCCGCCTGGAAGAATTCTGCCGAAATTTGATTAAAGATACCGATTACGCCTATCAGATCTGGGGCGGGGCGTTGCCCCACCAGGAACTCGTTAACTGTGCGGAAAAAAACAATGCAGACGTAATCATTCTAGGGTCCCACACAAAGAAAAAAGGCACAAAATGGTATGCCGGCAGTGCCGTGGAACGGACCGCCTTCCGCGCCGGATGTCCGGTAATCGTGGTAACGGACCCGGAAGCCCTGGTTGCCTGGGATGAAAACGCCCCGAATGATCCGGCAATCGGTAAAGAGAAAGATCGGTCGATTCACGTATTTACCGGTAAGCGGCATGAATAAGGGAATCGGCAGTTACAGATTCCTCCTAATATACAAAACCTTAAAATAAAGGAGATCAAACATGAAAAATCCGGAACGTATTCTCGTTGTATCCATGGGAACGAAACAGGCCCTTAAAGCCGTTCAGTGGGGAATTTCTTTGGCCCGCAATTACGGGGCAGAACTTTTTATCACCCATATCGTGCACAACCCCTTTGGGCTGAAAGGCTGGAGTCTGCCCATATCCTCAGCCAAGATTATAGAGGACGAGTTCACAAAAATACTTGAGGACGCCCACAAGGACCTTCAGGATTATATCAAGACGGAAGATTCCGAAGGGCTGACCATCCAGGAAAGCGTCATCCAGGGGAATCCTGTGAAGGAAATCACAAAATTGATTTCAGAAAAAAATATTGACCTGATGGTTATGACGGCCCATGAGCAGGGTTATATTGAACATCTGATGATGGGTAATGACATTCGGGAACTGATTCAAAAAATGCCCTGTTCCCTGTTCCTTGTCAAAAGAGAACTGGACTATAAGCGCTATGAATGATTCAACACCGCTGTCCGGCGCCTGGCGACGCCGCAGCGGTAGATAGTACCTGAACGAAAACCTGGAAATTTTGTCGACAGGCTGTTACGGAATAGATAATTTTTTCAAGTTCAAGGCGGAAAATCAATTTGACCGCAGGCATACATGCAGTATTCTGAGGATCAAATTCATTTTCCAACGAAGAAATTGGGAAAATTAGCATTCTGTAACAGCCTGTCGAGTACAAGGCGGACGGGAATTTTAACCACAGGCATATATTAAACTAATCTGCTTAAACCACGGCTGATGGCAGGTTCAAGCCGCTGGATATCCTTTTGGGGAACGTCGTATTCTTCAAATACATCTTGCCAGCAGGACACGGATTGATACACTTCGCCGATGATCCGGCCCGGATTCGACACTTTATATACATTGCCGATTCTTTCCAGAATCTTTCTGCCTGGAGGCAATGTACCAGCCCCCTGGGGAAAAGATAAACAATGCTCCCTGTTATGATAAATATCGGGGAGCAGGTCATACGCTGGGGACAAACAAAATCCGGACTCGGTATGAAGCATGGCAAAATTTTTAAGGTGGTCATCGGTGTTGCTAATAGCGGCATTAAATACCATTTGCCGGAACAACGCATCTGTATCTTTTCTGGGCTTGCTACTGAATTTATTGACAATCACAAACATATCCGAATAAGACAAGTTATAATATCCGCCTGCGTCCAGCAAGGTCTGCATGCTGATCATGTGGTTGCGGCCGCAGGACGGTGTCATATCAAACCGTTCCACAAGCAGGACGCTTCGGTCACCGGCTTTCCGGATTAAAAAATTGGAAACATTCAGGCCGGCATTGTCTGCCAGGCAAAGGGTGCCTGCTTCAATTGCTTCAACATGATAGCGGTCATTGAGTTTGGGAAATTTTGCTATCCACTGCCTGCCGTCATTACTTTTAATCAGGGCCTTAGGACGGGCACCGCCGGGAGAACTGCCGCAAATGAAAAGCGCTTTTAGATCATTCTCATCCACTGGTAGGCCGGCGTCAAAATTTAACGCAGCCTCGACCACCCTGGATAAATCATGGATGGCTGCTGAAGGGTCGATATAGGCTTTTTCCCTTCCTGAATAAAAAGATAATGCGCCCAGACCGCTTGTTCCCAGAAATTTTAATAAATTGGGCACAGTTTGTTCTGCCCTGGGAATATGGTACTTTGCGGATAAAAGCGCCCTGCCCCAGTCATCCGGCAAGGCATCCTCAAACACGCCATGTACCCCCTGGGGACGGTCCGTCTCAATTTCAGCAGCGCCTAAAGGCAAGTGTACCGGATCAAGGGAAAAAGCATCAGGATGTGACAGATATTCTTTTGTATACCGAAATGATCCCTGAATCCGGCCTCGGGTATCAGGCGTGGTGGTAAAAATTTCACCGCAGAACAACTGCCGACCGTCAGGAAGGGTTATCATAACATTGAGCTTTAGCATTACCTGATTACCTGCTCCGTTTGACGCGTTGCCGGCCTGCATACTTGTGTTGGATTTCAAACCGTTCTGCCAGGGATTCTTTAGGTGCAATCAGCTTATCCATGTCAGAAATGCAACCAAGAATATCCAACGCCTTTACCCAGGTGCCGATGGACACCTGGGGACTGCCTGTCTCCATCTTGCGCAGTGTAGGAATAGAAACGCCGATCCTGAATGCAAAATCAGCCTGGGAGTCTTCCCGCATCAATCTGGCCTGCCTCAGGCGTTGCCCAAGCTGAGTTAGTACATTATTACAAAACGAATCATTCATAAGCATCTACAAGTAACACAACTTTTTATTTGCTTTATACGACATAAAACCCTATTAATGCAAATAATTATTTTTATTATACTATAAAAATTTCAACACTCCTTAGCCCATGGCGTTTATAATAGCCGCCACATCCACATGTTTCTCAAAATGCCTGACTAACATATCATACTGCCTGTCCCGGCCCTGCAGGCCGCAGGAATCCGGGGGCTCAAGGTCGGCTAAGCCCAGAAGCGAAAGCCATTTTTTCAAAATGGGTGCCGAATCAAAAAAACTGTGCATGTAGGTGCCCATGACCCGGCCCGAATTTGCCACGGCCCCGTCAAAATCGGTGCAGACCTGTTGGTTTCTCTCTTTTACGGTTAACAGACCGTTGTCTGCCGCTTTGCCCGAAGCGATCCGGTCGGCCGACGCTGTACTGCCCATATGGATTTCATAGCCCAGACCAGGTACGCCCTCCCATTCAAACCGGGAGATAGTAGTAGTTTTGGGGGCTTTGAGTACTGTTACAAGGTGAAGAAGCCCCAATCCTTCTGTGTCGCCCGGAGTGCCTTCAAGGCCGTTGGGGTCATGAACCCTGATGCCCAACATCTGGTAGCCGCCGCATATGCCCAGGACATGGCCGCCGTTTTTAACGTAAGCCTGAATTTTGTTTGTCCATCCGGTTTTGGTAAGCCAGTTCAGGTCACTGCGAGTGCTCTTGGAACCGGGCAGGATTACGGCTTTATAGGCGGACAGATCCCTTGGATGCTCAACAAAATCCACGCCCAATCCTTCCACCTGGAACAGGACATCAAAATCGGTAAAATTGGCAATATGGGGAGTACGCACCACCAGCACGGTGGGGGTTTGGGCAGGATCAGTTTTGGCCACGGCATGTTCGATCGCCACGGAGTCTTCGTTGGGGATATGATGGTTCACCCAAGGCAGCACACCGAAAACCGGTTTGCCGGTCTTTTTTTCAATCCAGTCCACGCCCTCTTTAAACAAAGCAATATCGCCCCGGAACCGATTGATGATAAAGCCTGCGATTTGCTCCTGTTCGGCCTTGTTCAAACAAGCCAGTGTCCCCACAATCTGGGCAAACACCCCGCCCCGGTCAATGTCAGCGGTGAGAATCACCGGCGCCTTGGCATAGGCGGCCATTTTAAGATTTACGATATCCCGTGCCATGAGATTGACTTCAGCGCAGGAACCGGCCCCTTCCAGCACCACCACATCATTGGCGGCGCGAAGGCGATCCAGGGCACCACAGGCCGTATCCCAGAAATTTGCCTTTTCCCGGTGATATTCAGCCGCGGACAGGTCTTTATGCACCGTTCCCAGCAGCACCACCTGGGAGCCGACCTGGCTCACGGGCTTGAGCAACACCGGGTTCATGTCCACATGGGGGGCAATGCGGGCGGCTTCGGCCTGGACAATCTGGGCCCGGCCCATTTCAAGGCCTTCCGGGGTCACCCCGGAGTTATTGGACATATTCTGGGCCTTGTAAGGTGCCACTTTATACCCGCGGTCGGAAAAAATCCGGCAAAGAGCTGTGGCAACCACGCTTTTGCCCACATCAGACCCTGTGCCCAGGGCGGCGATACATTTTGCCTGTTTCATGTCAGCGCTCATTGAACCTCAGCTTTACCTTGGAAACCCAATCCTTCAGATTTGGGAAGAAACATTGCTTTAGCATGATGTGTTATACGAGTAACCATCGGATAAATAAAAAAGGCGACAGTATCTCCAGGTGCTAACCGATTGGTATAGCTAAAAATTTCTTATTCAAGTTGAAATAGATCTTCTGGACTAAGAATTAGCCGTTTCTTTTCGTCCAGTTGCTTCAATAAACATATACTTCTTCCACTGTTTCACGAGCTGCAGCCTTTTTGATCGTCATGCTATTTCTCTCTCATCAGAGATGATAGTCGAGACGGAGCATAGCTTCTTTTTGTTAAAAAAGATAGGCCGTTTTAAAACCGGGAAAAGGGGAATGCGCCCGAGCCTGTTTGCTAATTAGGGGGTCGAATCGAAATTTCATTTTCATGAGATTGCAGCCGATTCATCAATTACCAAACAGATTCACGTGCAGCCTTACGACTGCCCGCACATGACTCGGCGGGGCCATGATGAATCGTCTAATCCTTTCATGTAGGGCTCTTTCATCCTCTACTCTATGCCGGTTTATCCAGGCACTTTCATCATGTTCTCCTACGCCCGGAATTACGGATTTTAAAAATTTTTATCGTAAAAAATTGTAGGTAAAATAAAACATAATAAATGAAAAATTTTACTCATTATATTACATTTTTTAATGAGAATATTTTTTCTTAAAATTCCTGAAAATATTTTTATTAAACGGCATTTGACGATCACCAACACTGGTCTATATTTTGCTTGTCGATGTTATGCTTGCGCAACAATATTATGATGCTTATCAAAAGAAGATCATCATTAAGGAATGAGCCTGAAGTAACTTAAGCTGGGAACGCGGGCGCCTCGCCTGCATCTTTACAATGCTTGCGGACATGGGCGGGACGCCCGGACTCCCGGATATAGCAATATGGGCAAGTTATTTAGGACCCGGTCCTAAAAAAGGAGTTTCTAAAATAAATCTGAAAGGAGTTGTTACGAGTATTTTTTATTATTTCCAGTGTATGCCAATGTAATCACGAACGAGTAACTGCACAATTCAACTTTAACACCAAAAGGAGGAATGAATGAGTTTTTTTAAACTAGTGACTTGTAAAATTAGCGGGTTGTTCTTTTTAGCCCTGCTCTTTTTACTGTTTGCCGGATCCAATCAGGCGCTGGCCGATATTAGTGTCAGCGGGAATATTACCACAAATACCTTCTGGAATGATACCACCCAGCCCTATGTTGTGACAGGTAATATTAATATTTATAATGATGCCACCCTGACCATTGCGCCGGGTGTTGAGGTATTCTTGGATTCAGGCAGACAAATTTACATCGGCAACAGTTCCAGCTCAACAGGCTCCCTGGTGGCCCAGGGAACATTAGAAAATCCCATCATATTTACAGGCACAAGCGAAGCGCCATGGAATTATTTATATTTCGGACCATACACCGGTGACGGCAGCATTCTCAGCCACTGCGTCATTGAAAACGGTGGATATTCAGGGCAGGGCATGCTGTACGTTCACACCGATAAGCTGACCATTGAGCACTGCACAATTAGAAACAGTGTTAGTTCTGGACTCTATCTAACATCAAACGGGGTTCCGGCACTGAGCGAAAACAGCTATGATAACAATGCGACCTATCCCATCTATGTTGCCACGGCAGAATCCCTGTCCGCCATTGATTCTGCCAGCACCTATACAGGTGACAACGACAACCGTATCTGCGTTGCCGATCATGTTCTCTCTATCGACGCCACCATGGCTGATGCCGGAACACCTTATTTTTTTAATAACTATACACAAATCAGCAACAACGCCACCCTGACCATTCAAGCGGGAGCGGAACTGCAGTTCGCATCGAATCGCTATCTCTATGTCGGACCCTCTTCCAATTCAACAGGCAGACTGGTGGCAGAGGGGACAGAAGAAAATCCCATCACATTTACCAGCGGCAGTGATCAGCCATGGTATTATTTATATTTCGGACCATACACCGGTGACGGCAGCATTCTCAGCCACTGCGTCATTGAAAACGGCGGATATTCAGGGCAGGGCATGCTGTACGTTCACACCGGTAATCTAACTATTGAGCACTGCACAATTAGAAACAGTGTTAGTTCTGGACTCTATCTAACAGCAAACGGGGTTCCGGCACTGACCGAAAACAGCTATGAGAACAATGCGACCTACCCCATCTATGTAGCCTCGGCCGAATCCCTGTCCGCCATTGATTCTGCCAGCACCTATACAGGTGACAACGACAACCGTATCTGCGTTGCCGATCATGTTCTCTCTATCGACGCCACCATGGCTGATGCCGGAACACCTTATTTTTTTAATAACTATACACAAATCAGCAACAACGCCACCCTGACCATTCAAGCGGGAGCGGAACTGCAGTTCGCATCGAATCGCTATCTCTATGTCGGACCCTCTTCCAATTCAACAGGCAGACTGGTGGCAGAGGGGACAGAAGAAAATCCCATCACATTTACCAGCGGCAGTGATCAGCCATGGTATTATTTATATTTCGGACCATACACCGGTGACGGCAGCATCCTCAGCCACTGCGTCATTGAAAACGGCGGATATTCAGGGCAGGGCATGCTGTACGTTCACACCGGTAATCTAACTATTGAGCACTGCACAATTAGAAACAGTGTTAGTTCTGGACTCTATCTAACAGCAAACGGGATTCCGGCACTGAGCGAAAACAGCTATGAGAACAATGCGACCTACCCCATCTATGTAAACACGGCCGAATCCCTGTCCGCCATTGATTCTGCCAGCAGCTATACAGGTGACAACGACAATCGTATCTACCTTGCCTATACAAATTTCACCAGCGACACCACCATGGCCGATGCCGGAACACCTTATCTTTTTGCGAACTATACAAGTGTTTACAACAACGCTACACTGACCATTCAGTCGGGGGCTGAACTGCAATTCGAGTCGGGTCGTTATCTCTATATCGGCAATAGTCCCAACTCAACAGGCACCCTGATCGCTGAAGGGACGGCAGATGCCCCCATCACCTTTACATCGGCGCAAGCAGCCCCGCAAGCCGGTGACTGGGGTGGAATCTATTTGTATCAATATGACGGCGGCAGCAGCCTACTGAACGCAGTCATTGAATACGGCACCAACAACATCAATATTTCAGGCAGCAGCCCTGTCATTGAAAAATGCACCATCCGCTACGGTTCGACCAGTGGCATATATATTGGGGCTGCCGTAACACCCAGCATTTTCTGCAACACCATCACCGCCAATGCGATAGGAATCAGTCTTGCCGGAAATGCAGATCCCTACCTCCATGACAATGACATATACGGCAATACCTCTCACGGGCTTTATTCCCGCAATTACGATACTACAGTGACTGCCGAAGACAACTGGTGGGGTGCTGCTGAAGGGCCGGGGAGTGAAGGGGCGGACTCAGTATACAACTACCCTAATACACTCCCGGTGGATTACACCCCCTGGTTGACATCCTCCGCTTCCTGCACAGTTCCCCTTAAGGCCAGCTTCTCCGCGACCCCGGCCTCCGGCAGCGAGGACCTTACCGTAACATTCACCGACGGTTCCACCGGAGCCGCCGGGGCTTGGAAGTGGGATTTTGACGACGGCACAACAACTGAGGAACAAAATCCCGTCCATACGTTTGGCGAACCCGGAGAATACACTGTCAGTCTTACCGTTTGGGAGCTGATTAATGGCCAGGAGTCTGAAGTTTTTGACACCACCACCCGGACAATTACCGTGAACGAATCCGTACCCACGGCATCATTCACACCCAACACCCAGGTTTCCGGTACCCCGCCCCTAACGGTTGACTTCAGCGACCAGTCCACAGTCAGCGGTTCGGAAGAGATCGTTTCCAGGGCCTGGGATTTTGATGGGGACGGAACTGCGGACAGCACCGAAGAAAATCCCTCCCGGACCTTCTATGAGGCCGGATATCACAGCGTTTCTTTGACGGTCACAGATGAAGACAATGATCAAGATTCCATGGCCAGGGAAAATCTCATTTTTGTCAGCGACGAGAACCCGGTAGCCGTTCCGGGCGGCCCCTACTCAGGCACGGAAGGCCACTCAATCCTGTTCGATGCCTCCGGCTCCTATGATCCCAACCAGGGCGAGATTGTCACATACGGGTGGGACTTTGATAATGACGGCACCATTGACCACACCACACCAAGCCCGACCATCTCACACACATACAGCCAGGATTCCGAAGAACAGAACAACGGCGTATACACCGCAACCCTAACCGTAACCGACGAGGCCGGGTTAAGCGGCAGCAACAGCACCACAGTTACCGTATCAGATACCGAACCTGAAATCGACTTTGACGCCGATGTTACCAGCGGAACAGCGCCGTTAACGGTTACATTTAATGACGGGTCATCCAGTTATGACGGCATCGCAGGTTATATCTGGAATTTCGGTGATAATGACACAGGCACCGGGGAAAATTCCGAACACACTTTCACCGATGCCGGCACCTACACGGTCACCCTGACCATTACCGAAGAGGACGGGGACCAGAAACAATTGGAAAAAACCGGCTATATAACGGTCCAGGCCTGCACCACCTATTACCTTGATGCGGACAATGACGGATACGGCACAGACGACAGTCAATGCCTGGCCGCTCCCACAGGCAATTACACCGCCACCCAAAGCGGGGACTGTAATGATGAAAACCCCGATGTGAATCCCGGTGCCCAAGAGGTCTGTGGAGATGGAATCGATAACAATTGTAACAATGAAATTGATGAAGGATGCGGCAACGTAGACGGTGATCTGGATGGTGATGGAGATGTGGACACAGCTGACAGAGCCATCTTTATTTCAGCCTTGAGAAAATGCTCAGGAGACGATGGGTTTAATGCGGATGCGGATTTTGACGGTGACGGGTGCGTCACCTTCAGCGACTATAGCTACTGGCTGACCTACTATCGCGCATATCTCTCAGCTTCTTCAGATTCTTAAACATTTAGCCCCCTTCCGGGCTGCAGCGCAGATATTATGGCCTACAGCCCGGTACAAAACAGATACAAAAGACAATAAATACATAACCGATGAAAAGGACTAATGCAAAGATGAAAAGAAAATGGATACCACTTGTGGCGTTGATACCAACGATTGTCTTGATCACTGCGATTCAAGCTTGGAGCACCACAATCACGTTTGACATTTTAGATACTTACATTGAAGTCAATGAGACTTTTTCTGTCAATGTTTACGCACAGGAGGATGCCGCTTCAGGCGACCTGAATAGTTTTGGATTTGATGTGGAGGTTTTGTCTTCCCTTTTGACTTACACGGGTTATGACATCACTGCTTCTGATTGGATGGATGTGGGGTATAATACCGATAATGTCCTTTTTGATGCCAACTATGTAGCCGGATTTTGGAATCCTAATTGGCCTGCTGATCCATTCGCAACTAATGCAGGAGACACCATCCTGCTGGCCACCTTAGATTTTACTGCCGGAAGCAGTGCGGGGACAACGACGTTATCCATCAACGGTGAGAATGACGGTATGGATCTTGGTGCTTTTTATACTAATTTTTATACTTATACAAATACGAATCAAGATATACTTGCCAGCTTGGACATCACCATTCATGCAGCAACGGCGACTGCCCCGGAACCTACGACCGTCCTGCTGTTCGGATTAGGCCTTGCCGGGATGTCAGGCATTTTAAGAAAAACCCAAAAGCGCTTGTCCTAACCCCCCAAACAGTGCTGCAGGCGCTTAACGCCTGCAGCACACCGTCATTTGCCTCTTCCTTCGTGGTAAAATAGATACTCAATGCTCAAGTTTATGACATTGAGTTTCTTGTTTCTTGCCTATCTCATATTTCTTGCTGTACCCCCGGGGGGTGATCATAAAATCATTGTAAATAAAGGTGGAACTGTTTCCCACAATCACGATGCTTTGCATACCCACGTCGGCTTTATCCAAATCCTTAAGGGCACACAACGCCACCTTCTGGTTGTCCCGCATGGCGCCTGTGACAATACCCACCGGGGTAGTGCCTGCCCGGTGCTTAAGCATAATCTCCATGGCCCGGCTGAGCTGCCAGTCACGTTTTTTGCTTTTGGGATTATAAATATTGATAACAAAATCGGCAGATGCTGCCGCATTCAGGCGCTTTTCAATGATCTCCCAGGGGGTAAGTAGATCACTTAAACTAACGACTGCAAAGTCATGGGTCAACGGCGCACCCAAAAGCGCCGCACCGGCAGAAAGCGCAGGGATGCCCGGCACCACCTCAACACACAGGCCGTCCTTTTCGCCGGTATTACAGGCAATTTTTTTAAGTGCCAGCATTTCCAAAACCAGACCGGCCATGGCGTAGATGCCTGCATCACCACCGGAAACCAGGGCACAGGCGTGGCCGTCAAGGGCGGCATCAATGGCGGCCTGAACCCGATCCACCTCCTTGGTCATGCCTGTGGTCAGAATCTTCTTGTCCTTGATCACATCTTCGATCAGTTCAAGATAGGTCTTGTACCCCACCACAATATCGCAGGCTGCCAGCACCTGGCGGGCCCGGCCGGACATGTGGTCCGGCTTTCCGGGTCCTGTACCTACGATATAAAGGGTATTTCCGCCAGAAGGGTTACCGTCCGACCGGCCGTTTTCGGTGTTAACAGACTCGTCCGGCCCGTTGCCGGCATGGCTGCTGCTTCTCATGCACTCTTTACTCCTAATTTACAAATTCAACACGGTAATATATATCTGAAAGCAGCAGCTCGCAGTCAGCGGATGCTATAGAGACGGATTTATTCATATCCGTGCATGGGCTTAATATCTGCCAGATGTCGTTCTCCCCGCGGCGGTAAAGCTCCACAAGACAATGATCCTGAGATACAAGGATATACTCCTGAAGAGAGGGGATAAGTCGGTAATGGCGGAATTTTGTTCCCCGATCGTATGCCTCAGTGAACTCTGAGAGAATCTCCATGATGACAATGGGATTCAGCAATGTCTCTACCCCTTTTATTTTTTCCAGCTCAATGTTTCCGCAAACTACCGTAATGTCGGGATACGTGTATTTTTCATTCCCTTGAATCTTGACCCGCATATCACCCACAAAATTTTCGCACGGTGAGCCCTCAAGCTGATTTCCAAGTTTTCGGTCAATATTTCTGCTTATCCGGTTGTGATTCAAGCTGCCGCCCGTCATGGCAAAAATCTCGCCATTAAAATACTCATGTTTGATTTCCGAAGTCCTCTCAAGTTCAAGGTACTCTTCTTGAGTTATCCGAGGCTTTTTCTGTAGTTGAGCATTCATAGATTTTTTCCTTTAGCTGTGGAAACCCAGGCCTTTAGGCTTGGGAGGAAACAGTGCTTTAGCACGTTTTTTTATACGTCTTCAATGTTTTACAATAACCACCTCTGCTTTCAACTCCCCGCCAAGGAGTCCCCTTCCTGAGCGATAGCGAAGGTGGGGGAGGAATTGGCGTAGTAACTGACGATTGATCTATTTTCATGTATTTTCCTCACTTCCCGCAAATTTACCTGTGTATATTTTTTTTCTGGGTTTTTGATATAATTCCCTTTGATATCGACGATTCGACAAGATGACGTGCCGGTAAAACCGGATATAAAACCGACTCTCCCCTTGTACTGGACCGTATCCCACCGGTTAAAACCTTTCAGGGTAAATACGTTCTTGTTGTTCCGCTTTTGAGTTCGGTTCGGCGCTTTCCTGCCTTTTCTTGCAGTTGCTTCATGCAGGCTTCTTTTCCGTGACTGTACATGTTTTGTCTGTATCTGCCGGTCCAAAGGATTGGCCTGTTTATCTGCAATGATAACCGCATCATTGACGTGGGATTTTTTGATTCCAGCCTTATTTCGATGGTAAGCAGTGATATAACCGAATGTCGTCCTTAATGGTGCAATTCGCGACAGCTCCGCCTGCAGATAATTTTTACCTTGTTGCACATGTGCGGCTGAAATGTAAAAAGCGCTTTTTTGTTTGGGAAGTTTCAGACCGTCTTTATGGTGCTTTTCATGGCAATTTTCACATAGGGTCATCAGGTTCGACAACTTGTCCGTGCCGCCGTCGGCTCTCGGCTTTATATGATGGCATTGCAGTTTTGATTCTGCGCCACACACACGGCATTTGAACTTGTCACGAACCAAACACGCTTGCTTGAAATTCTTGTGATAAAAAAGTGATCCATGTTGATATTGTTCACCTGAAATGTCGGGGTTCTCCATTGCCTGAAAATCAAAATAAACATCTTCCAGAATAATTTTTGAAATCGGCAATGGGATTTGTCTCACAACCCAGATAATCGCCTTTTTCTTTGCCTTGATTGACGGCGGGATTCTAAAGACGTTCTTTTGGATGCCGGCATATTCCTGGTGAACACCATCTGCTTTTTTCAGACAGGCCCGGCAGATTACTTTGGATGCCGGAGCGTTATTCCCACATACCTTGCATGTCGGAATGGACTGTTTTCTATTGAGAAATCTGGGTTTCCGGTATCTTGTTTTTCGATGTCGCCTGGATCTTCGATATTGTCTCCGGGTATCCAGTTTTGACTTGATATCCGAACGTAAAACCACCTCCTGTTGAAATAATGACTGACCATGGGATACCGCGGCAATACCGACATGGAGTCCTCCGTCATCAATGCCGACCGTCACAGGCTGTGTGTGCTCTGCAGTCTCATAAAGCAGTTGAATGGTAAACGGCGTTCGTTGAATCACTTTTGCCTTGCCTTGTTTGAGCAAAATTCGGGCATTTGCCGGATTTGTCGGCATCAGCCATTTGCCGGATTGTGATTTGACATACACTTTCATAAAAAACCTTTCGGTTATTATCACCCTCCGAAGAGGGGTAAGGTTCGCCTCGCCAATGTTCAGCAGGCTTCACAACGTGGTTGACCGCTCCTTCCTCACAGAGCTTTTACAGTGCCACGACAGCACTTTGGACTGGCGAATACATCCAAAGGTGTCTACATCCTGCCGAACGTAGTCCCTACACATGGGACTCAGGCTAGTCAACCTGGGCTTTTACAAGCCCCTTCTGAATCTTTGATTCAGGAGGGGTGGTTGACTATATTCGCTTGTTTTAGTCAGAGCAATTACAAAACTGCATCACCGCCTAAAATCAGGGCGCAGGCCTGGCCGGACATGTGATGCGGCTTTACGGAACCTGTACCTATAATGTAACGGGTATTGCCGCCAGGGCAATTGTTACTGTCCTACCGGCTGTTTTCGGTGTTAACAAATCTGTCCGGCCCGTTGCCAGCATGGCTGCTGCTTCGCATACGCTTTTCACGCCTATATGTTTATTCACCAGGGAAGAAGGATTAGGCACGGTCTTTACCTGGTCCAGTTGGTCTCTTGTATAAAACTCAATGGGCACGTTTAAGGTTTGGGCAAGCGTCAAAAGCCCGGGTTCATCGGCTTTAAGATCCACGGACACGATTTTGGACAGGCTGTTCACGCTGAATCCATGGGTCTGAAAAACGTGTCGTAAATGATCTTCTAGTTCCTGCCGGGTCACGCCCCTTCGGCAGCCCATGCCGGCCACCAGCATTTTAGGCCGCAGCACCAAAACGTTTTCCGGCAGGTCGCGGACCGTGTAATCCACCCATATTCCAGATTTGTTACAAGTAAATAAGCAAGGATCTTCCACAAACGCGGATGGCAAGAGCGGTGACACCAGATGAAAGGGATCATGAACCGGCAGGGGTTCCCCCTTGATAAAGGCCATGCTCACATGTTTAATGGCTGCTTTATTTTCAATATAAAGCCCCAGATCCCGAGCAATCACATCAATGGCCGGCACCTGGTTGACATCCGTGGCCGTGGTGATCACAGGCGTTGCCCCCAGTATAGCCGAAAGCTTGACGGCCAGGTCATTGGCACCACCCATATGACCTGAGACCAGGCTGATCACAAAACGCCCGGCCTCATCCCCGCACACCACGGCAGGGTCTTTTGTTTTATCTTGAATCAGGGGGGCAATGGTACGCACCACAATACCCGTAGCCATAATAAAGTAATGGGCATCATAATGGTTCCAGACCGGTGCCAGGGCCTTGGCCAAAGTGGAGAACCGGGCATAGGATTCACCCGGCACAAGTTTTTGCGATGCAAACAGATCTGCATGGGGCAATGCCTGTTTCACCTGGTTTGCCAGGGCCATACCATGGGGGGTCAGCACCCACACCGCAAGTTTTTTTTTAGTCCAGTCGATCACGCCTTGTTCCGGTATCCGTGGGCAAAGGCCCGGTCGTACAGCAAAGATCTGGCATCCGTTTCCGTCTCTAAAAAGGGCCCCACAATGATGAGCGCCAGGCGGTTGATCCCGTTTTCCGCCATGGTTTCGGCCAACCGGTCCACACGGGTAACAATGATGCGCTCTTCGGGATGGCTCACCCGATAGGCCACGGCCACCGGTGCTTGGGGTCCATAGGTTCCGGCCAGGATATTCTGCACCTGTTGGGCCATACCGGCACTTAGGTAAATCGCCATGGACGCTTTATGAGCGGCAAGGCTTTCCAAAGACTCTTTTTCCGGCACCGGGGTCCGACCTGAAATCCGGGTGAAGATCAGAGTCTGGGATTGTTCCGGCACGGTGTATTCAACCTTGAGCGCGGCAGCCGCAGCAAAGGCCGCGGTCACACCCGGGATCACCTCGTAGGGGATCTCCCGTTGGTCCAGCAACATCATCTGCTCGGCAATGGCCCCGTAAAGGGACGGATCGCCGGTGTGCAGCCGTACGACCCGAAACCCCTTGTCCCAGGCATGGGCCATGGCATCCACCATCTCGTCCAGGTGCATGCCGGCGCTGGACGCTTTTTCGGCCCCGTCACCGGCCCAGGTCAACACAGCTTCGGGCACCAAAGACCCTGCGTAGAGAACATAATCAGCCTCTTCCAGGGCTTTCATACCTCTGACCGTGATCAGGTCCGGAGCCCCCGGCCCTGCCCCGGTAAATATAATCGGATATTTTTTCATCATGTTCATCATGGCCTTCCTTTTTGTGCGGCAATAATCCACACAGGATTTAACGCGTCCATGCGCCGCCCCCAGGGCATGTTCCGGGATTTGCTGATCTGGGCCTGGGTCAGACTCACCCTAAAGCCCTTTTCTTCCAGCACCGATACCGCCAGATGCAGGGTCTCCATCAGTACGGTATTAACAACGATTCTGCCCAAAGGATTCAAAACCGTTGCCACCACATCCAGCACCTGGCCCAAATTTTTGCCGGAGCCACCGATAAAAACCCGGTCAGGCCTTGGCAGATTCGCCAACCCATGGGGAAGTTGTGACAGGGTAACAGACAGATTGTTAACCTTGAACCGCTCAACATTGGCCTTGATCTGTGCGACACGATCCTGATTTTTTTCCACGGCATACACAAACCCATCCGGTAAAAACAAGGTGGCTTCAATCCCCACAGATCCCGAGCCTGCCCCCAGATCCCACAAAATATTGTCCGGGGCCAATTCCAGGGCGGCCAAAGATAGAACGCGAACCGGGGCCTTGGTAATCAGACCCTTTTCATGGACAAACCAGTTATCCGGAGTCCCCAAACGCAAGGGGCCGGACGGGGCGGCCAATTCACCTTTTTTAAGCACCACCACATTGGGCTGGGCAAAAACCGTATCTACGTCTGTGTGCTCATCCATGGTGGAGATTTTTTCTTCCGGGGCGCCCAGGTTCTCCAGCACCCACACCTGCCAGGCATACTCATGGGACTCCACCTGTTTTTTAACAGCCCAGGGATCGTTTTTAGGATCGGTAAGTACACACAACAGGTCCCTGTCATCCATGGCCTTTGCCAGAACGGACATATTGTCCCGGCCGTGCAGGCTCACCCAGGCCGCATCCTGCCAGGACAGTTTAAGCCGGGCAAAGGCGGCAGCCATGCTGGTGATATTGGGATGGATGATGACTTTATCCGCTCCCAGGCGTGCGATCAACGTTTTGCCTATACCAAAAAACAATGGATCTCCAGATGCCAAAACCACCACAAGCCCGCCAGTCATATTCTCTTCGATGAAATCCAACACCCCGGACACAGGGCTTGAAATCTCTTTTTTTAACGCCTTTGCATCCTCAAAATATGACAGATGCCGTTTTCCCCCCACCAGCACGGCTGCCCTTTCAATCAGTGCCAGGTGGGATGCGGTAAGATCCGACGGGCCAAGGCCCATGCCGATCACATGAACCGGTTCAGTCATTTATAAAATTCCTATTGATATACCAAGCAAGTGTTAATACGCTGAGCAATTTCATCTTCAACCAGGGTGTAGGCTTTTGAATCAAAATCAGAATAACGTTTTTTAAACTGCAGCGCCATGATCCCTTCGGGCAGATTATCAATCCGGGGCATAAACTGATCTTCCGTTTTGACGGCCGCCATTTTTTGCTGTATTGCAGATGCCTTTTGGGCAGAGCCTGTGGCAAGTTCAGCAAGCCTGACGCCGGCCCTGTCTGCAGCCAGATCAGCAAAGCTGAATCCGCTTCCACCATCTGAATCATCCACCTCTTTGGCAAGCCCTGCAAAGTTGCTCAGCTTACTGCCCCCGGACACAGCGATCCCGGCAGACACAAAAAAATGCTTGACCAGATCTTCTCTGCCCCAAAGGGTGAGACCGATATTTTCAGGCGGGACGACTTTTGCTGCTCTTTCCTCGGTCACAAAACGGTCCAGCCCTCGACCAAGGCAGAATAAAGAGATGGCCTGCAGCAGTGCCCTATTTTCCTCAACCGGATCTTTTGACACGTTACTTTGATCTGAAGCCAGTTTAAACAACGGCCGGATCACCCGGACCACACTGATTTTTTCAATGCCGTGTTCTTTGAATATGCTGCACACTTTAGCCAATGCATTGGTGTATACAACCAGGCGATCCTGGTGTTCCGAGGAAATGAGCATCGTTTTCTGGCTTTCATGCAACCGGCTCAGGGCATCCGGGTTCCAGTCATAGGTAAAACTTAACTGCTGCCGACGTATTGCAACCGATCGCAGGGCATCCAGGTTCTGCAAAACCAATTGATAAGTATCCGGTGCAAGCAGGGCCTGGCCCAAATAGGACAGAGCAGATGTGACCAGGGAACCGGGCAATGTAAAAAATCCGACACTGATGGAATGAACCCGGGGGTTGCCGTTCTCTATTTTCAGGACACATGCCATGTTGATATATTCGCCCAAAGGGGTCTGGGTAGTTTGCACTGTGGTACTGATATTTATAAAAGGATCAGACAAACGAATCCGGGGAAAGATCGCAACCTGGTCAACAAGCTGGGAGGCACCATAAGCCGCCATCAGATTTAAATCCTGTTCGGAAATTTCTACCTGCCGGGAATGTCTAACTGCCATGGAATCCGGTTTGTAACGGCGGACCAATTGTTCCATACGCTTGACCTGATCAAATGACAGCTCTGGTGGTTTGCCCACGGCAGGAGTTTTATCAATCGCACCAAATAAAAAAAGAAGCGGACAGGCCACCACCGCAAGAACAAATAACAAAAGAAAACTTTTGATAATGAATTTAAACATATTTTTATTATAAAATAATAGACACTTAACCACAAGCCTGCGCTATCCAACCGGCTTTGTGGTTAAGAAGGGCTCAAAAACCCGTTTTCGGTCAGCATCATCCATCCCCGGGCCATTGTCCGCAACTTTTGTGCAACCGAATTGCATGTTCTTTAAATAGAATTTAAAAAAAGATTCTTGCATTGTCAGATGGTCCAAATTATTTTATACACATTTAAAATTCAACTTTAAGAATGTATAAAATGATTGTTCAGCGTGAAATAATTGATATATTCAGGGACGAGTGGATGTTGAACAAATACCCGGGAAATATATCCTCACCGGTAGTCATCAGTTTGACCTGATGAACAGCGTCAATCAATCACTTGCCGGCAGAACAGCTATCCTGAAATTACTTCCTTTCAGTCTGAATGAGATGCGGCAAATAGATACGCCCCGAACAACAGATGGCCGTCTTCTATCCGGTTTTTACCCCGGAATCCATGATAAAAAGTTAAATCCGACCATCGCCTGTAGAAATTATTTTGAAACATATATTGAGCGCGATCTGCGTCAAATTATCAACATCAAGGATTTAAGGTTGTTTAGAAAATTTGTCCGCCTGTGTGCCGGGAGAATCGGTCAAATTTTTAAATCGAGCAGCTTGGCCAATGAAACAGGCGTCTCTGTTCCCACAATCAATTCATGGATTTCTGTCCTTGAAGCATCGTTTATCATTTTTTTACTTGAACCTTGGTATGCCAATATCGGTAAACGGCTGATCAAATCGCCTAAACTTTATTTTTATGATACGGGACTTGCCGCGTACCTTTTGGGAATTGAAACAGAAAACCAGATGGAAAGAGACCCTCTTCGGGGAAATCTCTTTGAAAACATGGTGATCATGGAACTGATCAAAAGCCGTCTGAATCAGGGCCTTGATCCGAACATTTACTTCTACCGTGACAATAACGGAAATGAAGTCGATATAATCTATAAAACCGGTCGACGGCTTATTCCGGTTGAAATTAAATCCGCCGAAACGTTCAGGAACGATTTTACCAAAGGTTTAAACTACATGAAAAAAATCATGCCCGACCAGACAGATTCCGGATATGTGGTTTATGCAGGCAGTCACGAACAGGAAGGGGAAAATTTTGGGTTAATCAACTATGAAAAAGCTGCCACGATAGTTGATTAACCCCAAATAAAAATTTTACCCTGCGGGGAAGCCATGAGGATTTCATCTTCGGCGTTATCAAGGTTTTGCGGTAGTTTACTACAGCTACAACCTTGATGCCTTGAAGCTAAAATCCTCATGACTTCTGCAACGCTGGGGTTAACCCATGGTTTGGATAAGCTCATTTATATTGGTTGTTTTCAAATTCATTCCGCCTTCAGATACCGGTAAAAGAATCAATTTTTTGCCCTGAAGGGCTTCGGCGATTTTCAGCTTAACCAACGCTTCACCCCCGGCACTGGCCATGGCGTTGTTCATCTCTTGAATGCCCTTGGCTTGGGCCTCCCCTTCGGCCTTAATGGCCTGGGCAAGAAGCTGCTGTTTTTCATAATAGACATCCGCCTCAATTTTGGATTTCATGAACTCTCCGTCCACATCGGCGATCATCCCGTTGACTTCACCCCTGGCCTCTTCGAGTTTACGGATGTACTCTTCCTGGGCTGCATGCTGGGCAGACTTATTCTTTTCAACCAGCTGATCAGCCACCTTTTTATCCTCAATGGCTTTCTGGTATTTGGGGTTGAACCGGTAGTCCTTAGTCAGCACCTTTTCAATGACAATGCCCATGGGTTTAAACATCTTTTGCAGGTATTCTTTTGTTTTCCGGGCCTGGGCACCCCTGCTTGCCGCAACGTAAAATTCTTCTGTTTTCAGTTCGCCAAAAATGTCCCGGGGTTTACTCCGGGCAATGGTGCGCACGATTTTCTGTCGAAGATCCATGTCGTCTTTTGCCACATGCTGCAAAATATAAGGGGCCTTTGCAGGATCAATTTTATATACGATGATGACATCAAGGCTGATGTCATTGCCGTCTATGGTTTTAAACAGCAGGTCATCCCGGGTTCGTCTATCGCCTTTATTGGCGTCATAGGTCATTTCAAGGTTTTGAAGCTTGGTATCAAAGGTATGCCAGTCATTGATAAAGGGCATAAAAAAATAGGTGGAACCCGGGGCATAATATTTTTCTTCCACGCCCTTTTTTCCAAAAAATGAAAATTTAATTGTTCTGACACCCACCTCGGTGCTGTCTGTTGAATGGGGCACGCAACCGGCCGGCAGAACCATAACCATAACGGCCAACAAAAGAATCAATTTTTTCATCTGATTTTTCATCTGGTACCTCCTTTGCTGCGGACATCAAAAAGTTCCAGGGCATTGTTCAAGTCAAGGGGGTTGACCCCGGATGGCCCGTCGCTGGGCAGAATGACAACATCAATGCCTTTATACACCTCTGCCATTTTCAGCCCGACCATACGTTCAGCCCCTTTCCCCTGGAGTGCTTCATTTTTCAAACGAATTTGTTCCGCTTCCGCCAGTTTTACAAGAAGATCCGCTTCTGCAATTTTTTTTCTGTAGTACAGATCTTTTTCAGCATCTTTTTTGGTGACATAGGCTTTTCCCTTTTCAAGCTCAACAGCGACGAGCACCTTGCCTTCCTGTTCAATTTTGGTCAATTTGGCGCCTTCAATGGCAGCCCTGGCCTCTGCCTGATTTTTAAAAACAAGCTGGTCCTTGAGTTTCTTTTCTTCAATATTTTTCTGAATTTCATCGCTGTACTGGAAATAACGGACCAAAACATGCTCGACCACGATACCCTTGTCTTTGAGTTCTTCATTTAACTCCTGCTTTGCCGCCAGGGCTTTTTCAACTCTCATGGGGCTGTTGAAAAACTCTTCGGTGGTCAGCTTTCCCAGACTGTTTTTAAGGGCAGGCTCTGTTTTCGGGATAATGCCGTTGTCTTCAAACAGCCGGCCGGGACCAATGTCGGTAAACACCTTGTAGGGGTCATTGATGCGATAAATGATGGAGACATCCACATCCACAAAAAATCCGTCAGAGGTCTGAATATGGGCAGCTCTTTCTATTCTGGTATCATAGGCGGTCGTCTCGGCAGAGTTGGTCAACTCCAAAACCTGCAATGCCTTTGGCAGCTTGTGCATTTCCTGAATACCAAAGGGAAGCACCAGGTAAAGACCTGTTTCATAAACTTTTTTTTGCACGCCACGGTGAAAACCGATTTTATTAACCTTTATGCCGTATTCATAGGGCCGAATATACTCCAGAAACGAACCATATGCCAGAGCGGCAAGTACCACCAGCACTGCGAGGATCTTAATGGTGCGCGGTATTTTAAATTTGGACTTTGGCAACCTGACTTTTTTTATAAATTCTGAGGTTGGATGGATTTTTTTAGGGGAGTATTCCTCCAAATTTTCCGGGGTCTCCATAGTTTCTCCTTAATTATGTTTATGTTCATTCTCGTGGGAATCAAAGGCAACAACCCCTTGAAAATCATAAATAATAGCCCTAAACCGGCACGGTGCCGGGCAAAATCTTTCGGCAGCCCGTATCATGGCTGCGCCTACTTTTTCCAGCACCCGGGGGTAACCGGGCCAGAGCATCCCAAAGGCATGCCGGGCCGTATTGGCGTTTAAAACTTCCCGGGTCAGGGTATTATTCCCGGTCTCTTCTTTGACCACATCCGAAAGCCAGTCCATGGTGAGATCCGACTTGGCGGCATGGGTATGGGCAAATCCCTGGGCCATTTTCAAAGCTTTGCCGAAAAACACGGCCAGGGTGGCATTGGGGATTTTATTTTCTGCAAGGCATTCCATGGACATGCCGAAAAAATCCCCGATCTGTATAAAGGCCTCTGGATGCAACTCGTACAGATCTGTAAAAAACGTTTGGGAAAACCGCTCGGATCGCCGTCCCGTGGTCAGAACGACATGATCACACCCACACGCCCGGGCCACGGACATCGCCGACCGGATGGTGGCGGTGTAGGCCTCGTGGGACAAGGGTTTCACAAGTCCTGTGGTGCCCAGAATGGACAAGCCCCCTTCAATGCCCAACCGGCGGTTCAGGGTTTTTTCGGCCAGTGCTTCGCCGTTTTCCACAAAAATTTCAGCACTCACCCCGGCATTGCTATGATACGTATTGAGCACCTGCAAGGCCGATTCGCGGATCATCTTCCGAGGGCCGGGATTGATGGCAGGTTCTCCCGGGGGAACCTCAAGGCCGGGCTTGGTGACCAGGCCCACACCTTTGCCGCCGGCGATCTGTACCATCCCGGGGTCATCTGTCAGACCCACCACGGCACCAATCCTGGCCCGGTGGGTAATATCCGGGTCATCCCCGGCATCCTTGACCACCACGGCCCGGACCAAACCATTGTGTGGAGATACCGAATCAACAAGTATATCAAGAATCTGATCGTTAAGCAGATTAATTTTTACTGATCCGGGAACCTGCTTTGTAAACAGGTATACCAAGGCTGCTTTTACTGCTGCCGCGGCTGCCGTGCCCGTGGTAAATCCCTGGCGTAACTTTTTCGTCTCTCTATCCGACAAACCAATACACCAGTCCCACAAAAATAATACTTGCCATCCGGAACCCCTGGCCCATCAATAACATGGCAAGCCCCATACCCGGTGAAAAAATACCCATGTACCGAGGCAGTTGATGCCGGATGGCCCGGATGGGAAACGCAATAATATTGCCTAACAGCAGTGCAATCACGGTCTGTTTCACGGTGATGGTGCCGGCATCCATCAAGGCGCCTGCCGCGGCAAATCCTGCCGTGAACTCTGCGGCAAAACTTAAGACCACCACGCTTAAGGACTGGGCCGGAACAAAATTCTGCACGGCAAACCGGGTCATAAAAATCTCAACGGCATCAAAGGCACCTGCTGCGGTCAGCACATAGACCACAGTGTAGATTGGAACCACAAAGGCCATCACCCTGGAAAATCGGGCAGGGAGCTTTTTTTTTAAGGACTGCATCAACGGCTTTTTCTTTTTTGACATGCCCTGGGCATCCCCGGCCTGGACATCATCACTCACAACAGGCCCTATATTTGGGGGCACCACAAAAAAGCGTCCGAACAGGATGAACAAAAAGGTACGAACACAGGTGGCCAGAAAGGTTAAAAGGAAATATAGCAACCCTGCCGTGCGCGTTAAGGGAACCACAATAAAAAAAGTCATGGGCAGGTGCAGAAAAAAGGCCGGGAACTGATTGATGAAGTTGGTCAAAAAAAGCTGGCGCCGGGTGATTTGCTTTTCCTTGTAAAAATCCAGGAGCATGGCATTGGCCGACACCCCTGAAAAAAAAGCTGCGGTGAATGCGGCAGAACACCGGTGGCCCAGGTTGGCAAACCGGAATACCGGGGCGGCCAATGCACCCAGTTTGCGGGTCCAGCCAGTGTCATCAATGGCTTGGGCCACCACAAGGCCAATGCAGACAAAGGCCAGCATCCGGCAAAGGGGTAAAAGCAGACGGCCCGGCAGCGTTGCCGCGGTAACACCCTCCACCCAGGCAAGACCCGCGACAAGCACGATTCCTGTTATCAAAAGCCCGATCAAAAGTATCAGGCCATTATTCTTTTTTTTCTTAGGATTCAAGGCAATGCCCGCTTTTCTTGGCTATGATCAGGGTCCAGTATTCTGGTTTCTCCTCCTGAAATACATTAACATTACGGACAATCTGTTCACCTTCAAGCCCACATTTGACAACGCCCACACTTTTTTCCGCCATACCGGCCTCATCCAAAGCCGTTACAATGTCACCAGCATTTTTATACGCTTTAAGAAAAACCACATTGTCCGTACGGTCTCTGATTTCCCGGAACTTATCCCCGCCCATGATACCGGACAAAAGGGTCATGGACTCCTCACCTTCCACCAGGGGCGTGTTGATGCGCGCGGCTGCGGCCTGGTAAGACGTGATGCCCGGAATGGAACATATTTCAATGTGCGGGGCCAACTTTCGGATAGACCTAAGCAGATATCCGTAAGTGGAGTAGGTCATGCAGTCCCCAAGCGTAATAAACGCAACATTTTTGCCCTGCTCCAGCTCCTGAATAACAGTTTCGGCATTATCCTGCCACGCGGCTTCCATGGTCTGCCGGCTCCGGGTCATGGGAAAGGGCAGTATTTGAATGGGCACAGACGCCTTTAAATGGGGTTTGACGATCTCGGCCGCCTGGCTGTGGGAATTTTTTGCAGAGGACGCGGCAAACACCATGTCCACCCGGCTCAAAATTTTAACGGCTTTCAAGGTGATGAAATCCGGGTCTCCAGGGCCCACACCAATGCCGTACAACATGCCTTGCGTCATTCTACTTCCTTTCGCCTGCAATCAGTGCCAACGCATTAATCACACTTGCCGCCACATTGGAGCCGCCCTTGCGGCCCACGTTTGAGATATAAGGCACGTTGGTTTCCATCAGGGCTGCCTTGGATTCCGCCGCATTGACAAACCCCACGGGAAGCCCCACAACAAGGGCCGGATCAGCCGCCTTGTTTTTTATCATGTCCAGCAGATGGAGCAAAGCCGTGGGCGCGTTACCCACCACATAAATGCCGTTTCCCATCATATGTGCGGCCTTTTCCACCGCCACATGGGCCCGGGTCACCCCCCTTTCCTTTGCCTGGGCCGCCACTTGGGGATCAGCCATGAGGCATTCACACCTGCCGCCGAACCCTGCTAAAAGATCGTTGCGGATACCGGTTTTGGCCATATTGGTGTCCGTGATCACGGTGCACCCGTTACGGATGGCGTTGACCCCGGCCGCTACGGCGCCGTTGGAGATGCTGACCATCTGCATATATTCAAAATCCGCTGTGGTATGAATCATGCGGCGCACAATTTTCCACTCATCCGGGGTAAAATTGTGGGGACCGGCCTCCGCATCAATGATGGCAAAACTTTTTGCTTCAATGTCATGGGGTTTCATTTACGAAAAGTGTTCCTTTCTTTTTGATATTGAAAACACGCCTGCACAAAATTTTGCGGCACATCCGGATTGCTTTTAAAATGCAGGTGCAGGTAGCTGCCAAGGGTCCGGTTCTTTTCAAATCCCGGCACGACCCGGGTGCCGCCGGTCCGGTCACTTGCACTATACACGCTTTTTTCCCCATGGTCATCCAGACTGGAGTAATGGAACTCATGTCCCCGGGCCGTCACACCCATTTGGCCAAGGATCGTGTCCTGATTCAACGTAATTTCCCGATATCCAAGGGCCCGCAACGTTTTGGACATGCGGCAGGCAAAGTCAAAGCATCCGACCATGTCGTGACATTGCCCATTTAAATCTTCCAGGGTGCGGCAAAGGGTCATAAACCCGCCGCACTCCGCATAAATAGGCATACCGTTTTTGCAGGCAAGGGAAACAGCCTGCCTGAATCCGGTATTTTTCGCAAGGGACCGGGCATGCAGTTCCGGGTATCCGCCACCAAGATACAGGCCGTCTATGTCGTCCGGAAAATCCGGGTCCGAAAGCGGCGAAAAATAAACAATCTGTGCACCGGCCTGTTCCAGCAGTTCAATATTTTCAGGATAATAGAAACAAAATGCCGCATCCCGGGCCACGGCGATGCGCACAAACGCCGGTTTCTTTTCCGGGGGTGGCGGCGTATTTATGTGAATCCAGGGCAATGAATCCAGCAACGCATCAAGGTCCATGCAGCTTTCTACCAGATCGGCCAGGGCATCCTGCATCTGACCGTCAATCCCATGGTCGTCACTGGTGACAAGACCCAAGTGTCGGGAAGGAATTTCAATGTCCGGGTTCCGGCCCACCCCGCCAAGACATGGCATCTTTACATTGCCTTCCAGCGCCTGGGTGAGATAGTCCAGATGAACGGGGCTGCCCACCTTGTTGAATAAAACTCCTGCGAATTTAAGATCCGGGTCAAAATTTTCAAATCCCTGGACCAGGGCTCCGGCGCTGCGGGCCATGCTCCGGGCATCCACCACCAGGAGTACGGGCAATTCCAGCCATTTGGCCAGTTGGGCCGTGGAACCGGCCTCGGTCCTGCCGTCATACCCGTCAAACAGACCCATCACCCCTTCCACCAGGGCAATGTCAGACTGACCGGTGTTTTGCCGAAAAATTTCCAGATTGGTCTGCTTTTTAAGCATCCAACCATCCAGGTTACGGCCGGCAACTCCTGTGATGGTGGTATGGTGACCCGGATCAATGAAATCAGGGCCTGCCTTAAAGGGGGCAACACGTAATCCACGGCGCTTGAATGCCGCCATCAGCCCCAGGGTGATGGTGGTCTTGCCGCACCCGGAGTGAACGCCTGCAACCACAATCCCCTTCATTTCACACCGCCTTTTTCAATTACCCCGGGATAAAGCATCTCTGCAATGGTGTGAATGCCTTTAAGCAGATCCATGGTGGGCCGGGATACGATTTTTTCGTCCACAATGAAAATCTGATTTTCCTTTACCGCCCGGATCACATCAAAGCCGGGCTCATTTTTGATCATCTCGATTGTGGGCTGATTCATGACGCCTTTCTGGGCCAAAAAAACATCAATCTCATGGGCATGGGATAAAATCCGCTCCTTGCCGTAAAAGGCGATATTGGTGCCTCTAACAGAGGGCGCGTCCTGGGCAAGATTTACACCACCCGCCGTTTCCAAAGCAAAGATGGCCATGGAACCGGGTGTAAAGGTTTTCATCCGGGAATGAATGGCCTCAAAATAGACCTGTTTTTTATCCGGGATCGCCCGGGTCACCGCCGAAATCACGGCAATTTCATCCTTGAACGAGGTGACCATCTGCCGTGCTTGATCAATTCTGCCGGTCAGAGTACCCAGGGCCAGCCAGTAGTCAAACAGCTCGTCCACATTGCCGGGCTGAAGGGAAACAACAACAATGCCCGCTCTTTCCATCCCCTTTACCAGGGCAGCATAAGCCCTGTCGATCATGGGCCGGATCAAAACCAGATCCGGCCGGGCAGCCAGAAATTTTTCAAGCCCGTCATGGTAGGAAAATTTAGGTTTGCCCGCCCACCTGTCCAGGGGACAGATTCCAATAATTTCACCATCAAGCCCCAATGTTTTCAAATTCCGGGTATGGGCACCATACAGGCTGATAATCCGGGTAAAGGGCGCATCAACCTGGATGCTGCGCCCACCGGCATCCGTAAGAACATTGCCGGCATGACTTTGCACCGGTATGGCCCAGAGCAGAAGAACTGAAAAGAATATAATAATTATCGAATTAATGACCTTCATAAAATACGTCATCAACTAAATAAATTTACAATCATATTTTTTAATTTTTAAATCGTCCGACATCAGGGACAGTTTGTTTGTCATGGATTGTGCAATCAGCATTCGGTCAAAGGGGTCTTTATGTAAAAATGGAAGGCTTTTTAAAAGTAGCGCATCTTCCCCTGTAAAATTCAATTTCTCAAGCCCCATTTCCCCAGCCATCTCCAAGGGGTTGAAGGTGATATTAATTTTGCCGATGGAATGTTTTATCATGAGTTCGGCTATGCTGATTGAGCTGAAAAACACCTCATTTACTGGAGATTCAAGTTCATAACGTCTGGCATCGGATAATTTTTCAGGGCAGGAGAGCATCCATAAATAGATATGAGTATCTACGAGGATTCTCATTTTTCATCTCCATAAAACATGGCATTGATCTCATCGTCTTCTTCCAAAAAATCATCAGGTATGATGATTTTCCCTTTCATCTGCCCAAGTTTACGTTTTGGCTTCATTTTGTGGGCCACCAGCTTAACCAGGGGAAGATTATTTTTTGCTATAATAACCTCTTCACCCTGGTATGCCATATCTATCAGTTTAGAGAGTTTTGCTTTCGCTTCTGACACATTAACAATCATTTTGTTTGTTCCTTTCTTCTTACTCATTCTTACCCATTGAGTATGAATGATGAAAAATTCCTGCTTCATAGAGTGTGCCCGAACAAACTGCTTAGGTCTCATTTCCTCTCCACAGGCTTAAAATCCCGTAGAACCTACGGTATTGTTATTATTATGCAGCCGATAAAACCGGATACTGTTCCAGGTTCCGGGCTGCGTTTTCATCTCTATCCAGCTTGAATCCGCACGCCGAACATACAAATGTTCGATCCGAGAGAGTAAGCTTTCGATGAATTTCACCACATTCAGAACATCTTTTTGAAGAGGGAAACCACCGATCCGCAATGATTAAATTAACACCCGAAATAACGGCTTTATATTTCAGTTGCCGTTTAAATTCATGGAATCCCATGTCGGATATCGCTTTTGCCAATTTTCTGTTTTTCAACATTCCACAGACGTTCAGGTCTTCAATAACGATGACGGAAAACTTTCGGACCAACTTTGAAGTGAGCTTATGAAGCGTATCGTGGCGGATACAGGATATCCGGTAATGCAGTCGAGCTATTTTTCGTTTTAGCTTTTCTTGATTTTTAGAACCTTTTTGTGCCCGTGCAAACGCCTGTTGAAGTCTTCGCAGTTTTTTTTGCAACTTTTTATAAGGCTTAGAGCCTTCGATCATTTCGCCATTGGAAAATGTCGCCAGGTTCTTAATGCCGAGGTCTACACCGACAACTGCTTGGTTTTCGCATGTTGCCGGAGTAATACCCATTTCGACACAGATACTGACAAACCACTTATCCGCTGTTTGAGAGACTGTTGCATTCAGTATTTTTCCAAAATTACAAAAGGTTTCCTTCAACCTTACCCACCCAAGTTTTGGAACGTGTATTCGGTCTTCCTCCATCTTGAATTTATCATTGGCAATGTAAAAGCTGTCTTTACCCGCCCCTTTCTTTTTAAAATTCGGGCGTTTTTTAGTACCTTTTAAAAAGTCTTTAAATGCCTTCTGTAAATTGCTGAATGGTTGACTATTAGCATCCCTCAATACGTCAAAGACCCATGGAAACTGTTCTTTTTTGATTGCATTAAACGCCTTTTTCAACGCCAACCCCGATGGCTTCAAGCCTTCTTCATATTGACGATTCCATTCGGCAAGTGCCCAATTCCAGGTGAATCGAGCCGTACCACAAGCGCGAATAAAATACCCCCGCTGTACATTGGTAGGATCGAGTTCTATTTTATGAGCCAATTGGATTATCATCGCTCGGACGCCTCAATCATTGTTTTGATCTTTTTTTTATATTTACGAAGCCCATACAATCTACAACTGAATGTATGTATAATTGCCATTAAATCCTCCACCATTTCCTGTTGCGGAGATAAAGATTCTTGATTTACCACCTTAATTTCACAACCATTTTCCGTCGCCATATACTCAAAAAAATCAAATCCGAATCGACATAAACGATCTTTGTGAGCCACAAGCAGACTCTTAATTTCACCGGCAGATATTCTTGACATCAAAGACAGAAATTTTTTTCTTTTGAAGTTCATTCCACCACCAATTTCTTGAATCCATTCATCTACTGGAATCCCGCCATTTAAACAAAATTGCTCCTCGGATTTAAAACGATACAAATGAAAACATCATTAGACCCACTATACCCATTCGGACCAACTTGGTCAACCATCTGTGATCAATTTAGAAAGACGACCTGTTTGCAGTGTATAATTTCATCGAAATAAACTCTGGGTGACACGTCAAACACCTCTTTAATCACTGATTCCGTGAACACCTCGTCCACCGGCCCATGGGCTGCAACCCGCCCATTTTTTAAAAACATCAGGGACCGGCAAAACCGGGCGGCCAGATTAAGATCCTGCATCACACTGATCACCGTCAGACCCTTATTTTTAACCCTGTCCGCAGCCAGGGTCATCAGCGCCAGGGTATGGCCAATGTCCAGATTGGAGGTGGCCTCATCCAGAATCAGGTAGGAAGCATCCTGGGCCAGGGCCCTGGCAAAGACGACACGCTGACGTTCCCCGCCGGACAATTCCGTGACATGACGACGGGAAAAATCGCTGATCCCCGTGGCAGCCATGGCCTGGTCCACCAGTTCCCGGTCCTTTGCACCCGGCGCACTGAACCGGCCCAGATGGGGATATCGTCCCATCATCACCACCTGTTCGACGGTAAAGGAGAAGTTCACCCGGAAATCCTGGGGCACCAGCGCACATTTTTTCGCAAGATTATTGGCCTTTAAATCATCCAGGGGCCTGCCATCCAGCAGGATATTGCCGTTTTCCGGTTTCAGGTGCCCTGAGAGCAAGTCAAGCAGGGTGGTTTTTCCACTGCCGTTAGCCCCGAGCACACCATGGAAACACCCGGTCTCCATTTCCAGATTGATCCCTGAAAAAATGGCCCGGGTTTCATAGGAAAAGCAGATATCCTTTAATATGTATCCCATAGACCTTAAAATCGTTGTTTTCCGGAAAACTGCCGTTTAAACACATAACAGAAAAACGGCCCGCCGATCAATGCGGTGAGCACCCCAATGGGTAATTCCGAAGGCAGTACGGCCCGGGTAAAAGTATCCGCACACAGCAACAGCACCGCCCCTGCCAAAAGGGAAACCGGCATCAGCCACTGGTTGTCCGCACCCACAATCCCGCGCATCATATGGGGCACCAAAAGCCCCACAAACCCAATGATGCCGGATACGGACACACACACAGCCGCCATGAGCGATGCGGCGGCCAAAAGAATCAGACGGGATTTTTTCACATCCACGCCAAGGGAAGCGGCAGCCCGGTCACCCAAGGCCATAAGATTCAAGTCCCTCCCAAAGCACAGACATACCACCGCGCCGATGCTCACAAAGGCAAAGGAAATTCCCACATCCATCCAGGTTTTGGCGACAAAGCTGCCCATAAGCCAAAAAATAATCACCGAGACCCGTTCATCCGCCGCATATTTTAAGAAACTAATCCCGGCTGAAAGAATAGCCGCAACGATAATACCCGAAAGAATCAGGTTGTTGGATGAATACCCGCCGGCAGTGCCGCCGGACAGGTAGAGCACCACGGCCAACGTAATAACGGCACCGGCAAAGGCGCACAGCCCCACACTCAACCCCTGGAAGTAACTCATGTTGAAAAAAAAGGCCACACAGGCCCCAAAGGCGGCACCTGCTGAAATACCAAGGGTATAGGGATCCGCCAGGGGATTTCTCAAAATTCCCTGAAACACCACCCCGGAAACAGAGAGCCCGGCACCCACAATGGCAGCCGTCAAAATTCTGGGAAGACGCACATCCCAAATAATGGCCGAAGCCAGCGCATCCACAGGACCCCGACCGCAGAGCTTTTCCCAAATCACGGCCGGCACCTGTATAAAAGGCAGACGAACCACACCCATGGCCGCAGACAAAACAATGACCCCGCCCAGCAGCAGGCCAAGAAAAATCGCTACCCGAGCGGGGGAATTTTTTATGCCTGTCAAAGTTAGAAATGCCCCATTGCCTTTGCCAGCTGACCCACCCAGATGTCGACAAACTCATCATACTCTGCCGTGCCTTTAAGTACGGTCTGACAGGAAAATCCCACCTTGGTCAACTGGGATTTCCAGGAATCTTCTTCGTCACCGGCCATATCATTTTTGGCATGATCTCCGGCAACCGACATAAAGGGCATTAACCAGACTTTTCCAGTCTTTCTTTCCTTAAGCCAGGCAATGACATCCCCAAGTTCAGGATACCCTTCCACGGTGCCCATGATAATGTTGGGGTCTTTTTGCTGAAGCTGCCAGTTCATTGCAGAGTAGTAAATATTCCCCGGATGGTGAGTGCCATGCCCCATGAGCACAACGGCTTCGTTGGCTTTACGGGCCTTGGGCAGCGTAGCAAAGATAGCGTCAACCGCTTTGGCAACCGTGTCCTGGGCCCCCAGCATGGGAAACCCCAAAATAAGCCTGTCAAAACCACCGGGCATGGCTTTGAAACCATTCACGGTCATGGTCAACTCATGGTACTCTTCGCCTGGAATAGTGTGAAGGGACTGCACTGCCACATGGGTGTATTCTTCGTCCATCATTTTGGCCAGTGCCTGGGCCGGGGAAAGAATAATCTCCCCCTGCTTGGCCAATTTATGGCGGATGATATGGGAGGTATAGGCCCAGACCACGTCCACGCCGGGAAACGCTTTTTTCACTTTGGCCTCAATGTTTTGAAAAGAGACCTTTGCAGAGGCCTCGCTGGTACCAAACGCCACCAGCAGAATGCCTTTTTTCATCTCCCTTGCTTCTTTGTGGGCATATGCATTTGCTGCACACAAAACCATGGCCAAAACAACTGCTGCGGAAATTAGCTTTCTCATACAACTTTCTCCTTTTACTCGATCATCGAGTTATAGTCCTGGATGTTAATAATAAGGCACGGCAAGCCATTCAGCACCTGCACCGCGCCCCGAGGAGGCGATCCCGCATAGCATATAGAACAGGCCCAAAAAATTAAAACAGCCCTTCAAGCCTTTTATGGCTTGAAGGGCTGCACCCAGTTTTCTTGGCCCTGTAATATTTATGTCTGCGCCGGCAATTCCCTTTGCATAACGCACATCATCAGCTCAGGCAGGTCTTCTGGCTCCCGGATCATCCAAATACCTGCGCCTTCCCATACGCCTTAAAAAACGCACAGTGACAATATGCAGGTTTTGTTCCCGGTTACAGCGGCGGGACCGCTCCCGATTCCAACGGGATTCCCTGTTAGGCCCAAACGGGCACCTCAACACAAGACATGATTGCGCAATAAGATGCCCCTGTCAAGCGAACTTTGGGGAGGGATACAGCACGGTAGGGTGGGCACGCTTTTTGTGCCCACCGGTTGCCCATAAACTTGAACCCATCTGATTTATCGTTCAGGCACAAGATGCTATACATACAATGTTGGGCAACGCTGCGCTTTTGCCCACCCTACCTGGCTGCCTCCCCCAAAAAAACGAAACAGGTTGCTCACATCGCGTGATCAGGTGCTGGCAATCAAGGAATCTGCCGAGGCGCGTCCTTGTTGAAAAAA
The DNA here is from genome assembly GCF_963666695.1 of uncultured Desulfobacter sp. Classification (GTDB taxonomy): domain Bacteria; phylum Desulfobacterota; class Desulfobacteria; order Desulfobacterales; family Desulfobacteraceae; genus Desulfobacter. The sequence goes on along the minus strand of NZ_OY762947.1, from coordinate 86,251 downwards.
CTTTTAATTTTTGCAAAAAGCATTTTAATACCCCGCCAGATTTTAGGCAGCAGCCATACAACCAGGCAGATAAAACCAATCAGAAGAATCAGAAATAAGATGGGATAATGAAGCGCTGTCAGGATGCCGCCGATGACGGCCACATCTTCGAGCACCGAAGCAGCCCAATTGGAAAAGGGTTCAGGAGAAGTGTTGATCAGCAGCCGGGAGCCCGATTTTGTCAGATGGCTGCTCGTGGCCAGACCTCCGCCCAGAATTCCGGCAGCAAGGGCCAAAGCAGGATTGACATCGCCCACAGCACCTGCGGCAATCATCACGCCGGCTGGAATACGGATAAAGGTGTGGATGGCGTCCCATCCCGTATCCACCCCGGGGGTTTTATCTGCAAAAAACTCCACACAATACATGAATCCGGAGGCCCACAGCACCACAGGATCGGATAATATTTCAAGGTTCTGGGGCAGCACCAGGTTGCCGGTGGCACCCAGAATGCCCAAAACAAATACCGTGGCATACAGATTGATTCCGCTGGCCCATGCCGCACCCATGCTCAATGATATGGTTTTAATAATCTCATCAAAGGATTCCATTTGTGAATTAAAACAAACGGCTTAATCCTTGTCAATTGATAATGATGGCATGGTAAAAAGTTCTATTTTTATGGCCGGTTTGTGCTCCCAAGAAAAAAGGGCAGGCTGTACAGAGGCATAAATTTTAATTTCTGTTGAGGCAGTTCCCGGTATTCTCCACTGTAAAAGACCCAGCCTTCAGGGCAATGTGGATATTTTTCCAGCATCAGGTGAAGACTTCGCAAACTGCCGCCCTTGCCTGATTTGACCTCAATGGGATAGACAGCACCGTCATGGACAGCAAGAAAATCCACTTCAGCATTGCTGCTTCTGGCATCTCTGGACCAGTAATACAAAGGCCCGCCCTGCCAGGTCCACAACTCCTGGGCGATAAACTGTTCAGCAAGTTTTCCCCGGTATATATCCAAAAGGTTCTCCTGTCTGAGTTCTGCTTCCACAGGCACCTGGCATAACCGCTGGAGAAGCCCTATATCCAACATGGCAGCCTTAAATTTTTTGGGATTTGCATTTGCCCCCAAAGGAATCCCGGGGGCGTTGCAGGATGAAATTTTCTGGATCACCCTTGCTTTTGCCAGAAGATCAAAGGCTTTTCTATTGGTTTGGCCGGTATGTCCGTGGTTCAACCGGGTATATTTAATCTGTTCCCCCACCGATCCGGCAGTATTTAAAAAGACGGCATCAAGACAGGTCGGATCAACCTTTGGCGTGTATTTTGAGAAATCATCCCTGAAAGAATCCAGGATCTCAGACTGCACCTGAAAGACTTCCAGCATGGAACTGGTATCTCTCCAGATCTTAACACACTCCGGCATGCCACCTGTGAAAAAATATTTTTTCAGTTCTGCCAGGATCATATCCGAAACATGTTTCCCGGATTTGGCCGGATCAGAAAGCACTGCTTCCGCCATGGGGTCTCGATCAAGCGCAAGAAGGTATTCATAAAACGTCATGGGCCCCATATTAAGATACTGAACCCTGCCCACAGGTATTGAAATCTGTCCAAACGCAAATTCCAAAAGTGATCCTGCCGTAACCACATGAAGATCGGGTACCTGTTCATAAAAATACCGCAGAGCCATGACAGCCCTTGGGCATGCCTGTATTTCATCCAGAAAAAGAAGGGTTTTCCCCGGAATTATCCGCCCTGCAACCAATTCCAGGGCATTTAAAATAGCCCCAGGCTCCAGGCTTTCTTCAAAATGGATATGAAGATCCCTTCTTTTTTCCAGATCAATTTTAACGAAATGATCAAAGGACTTTGACAGGACATTGTCCACCAGCCATGTTTTTCCAACCTGACGGGCACCTCTGATGATCAAAGGCTTGCGCCGTTTTGAATGCCGCCATCGCATGATATCCTGGGCTATTGATCGTTTCATTTCTTTATCCTTTTTACTTTAAAATCGACATTATAAAATATAAATGTAGAAAATCAATTGAATTTTTTATTTATAAATATAAAAAATCAATCTAATTTTTATATATTCAAGGAATCAAGAAAAAAAGCTCAATCATAATCTTGATATTTTTCAATGACACTGACAACTATCGAGTTATGCATCAAGTTGAATCGCCACTCTGTTTATTTCTCCGGGATAGTGGTAAACATTGGGGAGAAACAATAACATCAACACTTTTTTACAAGGAGAATGCAGACAATGGCAGACAAAACCGCCCAATATGGATGGGATGCTTCAACGGGGATTTCCCTCTATGATAAAATTCGGCAGGATATGAAAACATCCATGATAAACAAAGACACCCAAGTTCGGGATACCATGCGCCTGATTATGGGGGCGTTTCCCGAAATCACTGTCCCCATCACGCTTGAAAGCGGAAAAAAATCCACCCGGGCAAAAACCCCGGAAGAAATCACGGACGAGGATATCCAAAATATCATCCGAAAGTTCGTCAAATCTGAAAAAACCGTGCTGGAGATTAAAAAAGAGACATCATCTAATTATCTGACACTTTTAGAATCTTATCTACCCAAAATGGCGACCACACAAGAGATTGAAGCCTGGATCAAGAGCAATGTGGATTTTTCCGCCATCAAAAGCCCCATGCAAGCCATGGGGACTGTGATGAAACATTTCGGCAAACTTGCTGACGGCAACCAGGTCAAGGCCATCCTCCAGGGGATGACTGTTAAAAAATAATCTTTAAAACAAACGGCAATTGGTATCACCAATATTCACTTGATATCAAGTTAAGATACACAAATACGAATTTTATTGCTAATAATTGCAGAGAAGAACAGATGACACCATTAAATATTATTTTCACCCTCATAATTTCTCTGATCTCGGTCTTTTTATGCGTCCAACTCCTTAAGCTTTACAGACGGTTTAAACGGGCTTCGGACAATACCACCGCAAAAAATATTTATGTCATCAAGTACAATAACATTGTAGACGAAGATGCGTTCCCGGAAGCCTGGAGAGAAACCGAACCAGCCGCCCCTCTGCCGGAAGGTCCGAAAGGGTCGGAACGCCGCAGGTACCCCAGAACTGAATTCCAGGGTTTTGTAGACTTTATAAACAAAGGCACCCTGTATAAAACACAGGCCCAGGATCTGAGTTACTCCGGCATTTTCATCCAGTCCAGGACACCGGAAAAATACAAAAAAAACGATTTGATCGTTATGACCTTTCAAACCAAGGAGGCAGGCCCCCAGCGGCGGAACGGCCGGATCAGCCGGATCAGCCCCACCGGTATCGGCGTTAATTTTGTCCGCTGACTTTCATCCCCGGCCATTTGGACCTATACACCCAAGGCTGTAATGCCTTACCTGTCTGGAATCTCGTTTTCAAGTTACCGTTAAGTTGATCACCGGCGTTCCTTTTTTCAATTGATATTAATCAAAATCATCAATAAAATATCAGTCATGGGCCATTCAACCTTAAAGTATTACAATCAAAATTCCTTGAAAGTGGCTGAGAGGTATGAATCTGCGGATGTCACACAACTGCATGATTTTCTTTCATCCAGCCTGGAACCGGGCGGCAGACTTCTGGAGCTTGGTTGCGGCTCCGGCAGGGATGCCGCTTTTATGGTCAGCCAGGGGTTCAGGGTGCTGGCAACAGATGGCTCCGCATCAATGGTTGAACAGGCAAAACTACACCATCCCGAACTTGCGGCGCATGTGGTTCACTTGAAACTGCCGGAGGGGCTTTCAAGTGCCTTAGGGGTATTTGACGGAATATATGCCGTTGCCGTTCTAATGCATCTATCCATCCAGGAAATTGAAAATACAATATCTGCTGTTAATTGTCTTCTTGCTGCAAGGGGCCGGTTTGTATTTTCAGTCCCCGCCCGGCGGGATGATGTCATCACAAATGAGTTTGATTCTAAAGGTCGGCGCTTCACAACACTTTCACCGGACGGGTGGAAAGACTTATGCCTAAAATGCAACCTGCAGACTATCCAAACCATGATTTCCGAGGATGGTCTGGGAAGAAACGGGATTGTCTGGATGAACTGTCTGGCGGAAAAGCCTTAGAAATGAGTCCGAAAGAACTTAACCTGGGAGCGCGGGCGTCCCGCCCGCATCTTTACAATACTTGCGGACATGCAGGCGGGTCGCCCGCACTCGCTGCAATGATAATAAATGAATTTTGAAGAATTTAAAAATCATATAAAGAATATACATGCGGGCAAGCACTTGCCGGATGCATTGTATCTTCATAAATCGGCATTAGATAAGATCCCTGCATCACTAAAAGTGTTTGTCGTTGATTCTATAGAGAGTCTAAACCTTTCAGCAAGACCTTGGACGGTTCTAAAATTATACAAAAGGGATTTCAAAATATCATTATTAAACTATCCCGAATTCTATACCGAAGCATTTCCATCTTTAGAAAGCAGCTATTCCATTGACCTGCAGGCCTTGGCTTATAAAAAGATACACTATAAGAATTCAAAAAACCCACCAATTTTACACCGAAAAGAAACGTTGTTAGATCCTGAAAATCCCAAGATACCTATTTTTAAAAAGCTAACCGAACAAGCTGAAAAAGAGGGGTTATTTGAAAAGAAACGTAAAATCGGTTTTAAAAATGCCTGGGAGAAAATACTCAAGGAAAAAGGCCTCCACATCAATGGGCATTCCATCGTAAAAGAAAAAAACCAATTTGATAATGAAATCCATCGGCACAAAACAGCTATTGATAGATACAGTCTATCAACCCCGGTGCAATCCCTCTACAGGCATAATTACCTGAATGGAGAATATACATTCTTTGATTATGGCTGTGGAAAAGGAGATGACCTTAACATTATCAAAGAATTAGGCGTGACCGCATCAGGATGGGACCCTGTGTATCGTCCTGAGGAAAAATTAACAAAAGCTGATATCGTGAACCTGGGCTTTGTGGTCAATATCATCGAATCGTTATCTGAAAGAACTCAGACATTAAAAAAGGCATACAGCCTTTCAAAAAAAATTCTCGTCGCCTCAGTAATGCTTGGCAGCGAATCAATCACAAGCAAATTCAAAAAATACGGCGATGGGGTTATCACTTCCAGAAACACGTTCCAAAAATATTATACCCAAAATGAATTCCGCGACTACATAGAAAACTCATTAGGGGAATCTGCAATCGCTGTTGGCCCCGGCCTTTTCTACATTTTTCGGGATAAAATCAAAGAACAACAATTTCTGATTGATAGGCAACGCCAAAGAAAAAACTGGAAAAAAATATCATATACGGACCCTCCGGACCGCTTGAAGATCAAGCAGAAAGCCTTTTATGCGCGGCATAAAGATCTTTTGGACGATTTTTGGGAGAGCTGCCTCGAACTTGGTCGATTACCCCTGAATTCAGAATATAAAAAATCAGAACAACTCAGAGCTGCCTGCGGATCTCATCAAAAAGCGTTGACACTGCTGACTGACATCCATGGCAAATCAAATTTTGAGGCTGCCGAATCTAACAGACGAAATGACCTACTTGTCCATTTTGCATTAAGTCATTTTAGCCGACGCAAACCATATAACGCTATGCCAAAAATTCTACAAAAAGATATCAAGTATTTTTTCAATAAATACACAGACGCCATCCAGGAGGCAACCGATCTTCTGTTTTCTGTAGGGAACACTGAAACAATTAAATCCGAATGCCAAAAAGCGTATGAAATGCTTGGTACAGGCAGAATGGAGGGAGATCATTCCTGGACTATACACATTGATTATGTCAATCAGCTTTCGCCAACTCTAAGGACCTATATCGGCTGTGCAACTCAACTATATGGTGATCTCTATGAAGTGGACCTGATAAAAATCCACATGCAGTCAAATAAAGTCTCACTGATGCGGTATGATGATTTTGAAGGCAAACCCTTGCCTCTTCTCATGGAGAGGATCAAGATAAATCTAAGGGAACAGAAAATAAATTTCTATACCTACGGGGAGAAATTCAAACCTCAACCTCTATATATCAAATCACAATATATCGGGGACGGCTACCCGAATTACGATGACCAGTTCAGATTTGATGAAAAACTATCTTCCTTCGATTGGCTTGATTTAAGCGACTTCGGTTTACCTTCAGACGAACTATCAGAATTACTTGATGAACATGGGATTCAACTGCAGGATTTTAAAATTAAAGAATCATAAAATTCCAAATAGGACAAGACTACCATAAGTAGTGTGGCGATCTCCTTCACTGCCGGCCCTATCACCAGACTCGTCGAAAATTTCTGATCAGGGCTTCTTCTTTGTCCATTTCAATGTCGCCATCATAAATCAGCATTCCAGGCTGATTGGACCCGGAAATTTTTTGAAAATAACGGATGCCGTTTAAGAATTCATCCTTATAGGTTCGTGATGATTTTATTTCAATCGGGGTAAAGGATGAGCCGGAAGGGTAGAGAAGATCAATCTCATGTTGATGCCGGTCGCGATAAAAATAAAGGCGCGGTTCCAGACCTTTGTTTATCCTTGATTTATAAGCTTCAGCAATCACCATATTCTCAAAGAGCCCGCCAAATGCCATATCCCGTTCCAGTTGCTCCGGGGTTTCGATCCCCAAAAGATAACAGGCAAGTCCGACCTCAACAAAATAAATTTTTGACGATTTAGTAAGGCGTTTACCGAAATTATTAAAAAACGGGGGAACTTTGAAAATAATGAATGAGGCTTCCAAGAGACTGATCCATTTTTTTATCTGCGGCGCGCTGATACCAACCTGTCCGGAAAGGGCGCTGTAATTGATCTCACTGCCAACCCGACCGGCCAGAAGTCTAAGGAAAAGCTCAAATGCTTGGCTGTTTTCAATGGCCATCAGTTTCCGAACGTCTCTTTCAACATAAGTTTGGAAATAATCCCTGTAAAACCGTCCGGGTCTTATATTCTTATCATGAAGCCTTGGCATAAATCCTTTATGAATCAGGACTTCCCTTTCAAGTTGAATATCAGTTTTTTCAAGTTCATTAAGGGCAAAAGGAAAAAGCGTCAGTAGGGCTGTCCTTCCTGCCAGGGATTGTGTAATTGCCTCCCTTAATTGCAGCTGATGACTGCCTGTCAGAATATATCCCCCGGTCAGTTCGGGCGTTTCATCAACAGACACCTGAATCCATGATAATAATTCAGGGATATTTTGTATCTCCTCAAATATTGCAGGTGCAGGGTAGCGCAGCATAAATGTTTTGGGATCATCTGCTGCAAGGCTGCGAAGTTCAGGATGTTCAAGATTTACATAGGTATGATTCCGGAAAAATTTTCTAGCCAGGGCGGTTTTTCCAGACTGTCGAGGACCGATAATGGTAACAACCGGATATTCCCCGGCAGTTATTTTTAATTCAGTTTCAATTTTTCTATCAAACATATTCTGGGCAAATCTAAACTTAGAGTTTTAATTTGTCCATAATATCATCTATCAAGAATCTGTCAAGCTCACCCGAAGAGCGCTAAACTTTTATCTGGTACGGGATACAGGTTGAACGTTTATTTGATCATTTTTATTCTCAGTTTGGTTTTATCGGCTGTCAGCCGGCAGGTTGCTTTTTTCTTGTCCTGAGATACTGCCAAGTGAGCCCAAATCTGTTTATGAAAACTGCTTTCCCCTGAACAAAACAAATAATAATCATCTTCCGATTTACGCCGTACCAACGATGCATTAAGAGATATCTCTCCTATCATGAGCTTTACGTTCCGTTTTTTGCCTGGGTATAAAGGCATGTTCTGAAGGAAGGTTTCAGCAAATTTTCTATTCAAAACAACGCCGCTGGTAAATGCCGCCGGATCAATTTTCAGAAGCTGATTGAGTCGTTCCCGTTTGAAATATCTGGATAAGACAAAATCGACCCTGTCTTTAACAAGGTGCATGAAAAAAGGATCGTTCCAAAATTTTGCGTATTCCGGTTTCAAACTGAATTGATTATTTTTTTTGACCAACACAAAACAGTCCGTGTTTGCATTGCTCATCTTTTCCAGGGGCATATTTTTCAAATGAGTCCTCACTTTAGACAAGGGAAAATCTGCCGGTATTGAATGCCTTGCCAGAGCATCCCAGTCAGACATCTGATCCGGATGGTCCAGGTAATGGGAGAAAAATTTTTTCGCAATATCATCCACCGTCCAGGATGTACCACCAAGTTGGAGCAGGGAAAGGAGTACCACCATTTTATAAGATTTGGTGGGTTTGAGCCCTGCTTCAATATGCCTTAGCAGGTACTCTCCTGGGGTATCCATATATGATTTTTCCAGATCCGGGATGTTACCGTCTTCACAGTAATCTTTTGCCCTGAGCCAGGACCCGAAGGGTTTGGGTTTCAGGAACTGACAGGGATCTATATCCAAGGCATTGTCCATCAGGTCCATGAGGTTCAATGGCGTATTTTTGCCCAGGTTATCCTTGATTTCTTGGTACGCTATTTTCAGACGTTCGGCTGCGGTCATGCCGTTGCTTACAATTTTTTTAATTTCAGCGTCCCAGATCCGCCGGACCCGGGTATCCGCGCTTAAAAAACACCCTTTGGGCAGACAGGCTTCCAATTTTTCTTTCGGTGAAGTGCCAGGGGAAGCTGTGGACTGATCCAGCGATGTATAGCCGGACAAGGCCAGCGGGGCCACATGGGCCTTTTTAAAATTGCCAACAAAATCCAGCACCACAAGGAAATCCTTACCATCCGCCTTTCTTAGCCCCCGGCCCATCTGCTGGAGAAACACTGTGAACGACTGAGTGGGACGTAGCAACAGGACATGGCTTAAGGCTGGTATATCGGTGCCCTCATTGAAAATATCTACAGTGCAGATTACATTCAGGGGATCGGATTCATTCTGAAGCCTTCCAACGGCCTCATGGCGGCTTCCGTCTCCGGATTCTCCCCAAAGGGCGATGGCCGGAAGGTTATAATCTCGGGTCATGCGGTCTGCGGTATACCGCGCGTGGCTCACCGATGAACAGAATGCAAGGGCCTTGATTTTCCCTGAAGACGGCAGATACCGTTTCAGATTCCGGACAATTATCCGGGTACGGGTATCGTTTTCAAGGGCCCGGTCCAATTCCTTTTCATCATACCGGCTGCCCCGCCAAGTCAGTTGGCTGTAATCTGTTTCGTCATAAATGGCATAATACTGGAACGGCACGAGATATCCCCAGTCAACAGCATCCAGCACCCGGACTTCATAGGCAATGTTATAATCGCAGTAGGCCAACACGTTTCGACCGTCCATCCGCTCCGGCGTTGCGGTCAGCCCCAGCAGAAACCTGGGGCGGAAATAGTCCAGTATCCGCCGATAGCTGCCCGAGGCGGCATGGTGGAACTCGTCAATGACAATATAGTCAAAATCCCGGGACAGAAAAGATTCAAGGTGGTTCTCCCGGCTCAACGTCTGAATCATGGCAAAGACGCCCTCACCGTCTTCGGATGCCATCCGGCCCCGGCCAAGGATATCCCCGAATTCCGGCGTTCCCAGCACCCTGCGGAATGTCTCCCGGGATTTGATTAGAATATCCTCCCGGTGAGCAACGTAAAGCAGGGTGCGGCATCCGCTTTTCTTGAAATCAAAGGCAGCCAGGTAGGTTTTACCAACGCCTGTGGCCGCAATTACAGCGGCCTTACTTAAGCCCTGGCCCCTGAACTCTGTAAGATTTATCAGTGCCTCCTGCTGAGCGCTGTTTGGAGATACAGCAGGTACCGGCCAGACAGATTCCGGGACCGAATTATAACCGGTTACATCTTCAAACACAGCGTATTCCATCATACCGGAAGCGTCTGGCTTTGTTTCAGATGATTCTCGTCTCTGTTCATAGGCTTTCAGAAAATCATCGGTGACTTGCGTGGTTTCATTTTTCCATACCCGTTCAAATTCATTGATTGAGGATGAAAGGGGAGAGTTCTTTCCATCAAAGGTCAGGTTCACCTCTCCTGCGGAATAATAATTCCACTCGATATTCTGTGTCAGCCCTTTCCGGGTCAGGTTGGACGAACCGATAATAAAAGCGCCCTGGCCGTTATGATGCTCAAAAAGCCAGGTCTTCACATGGAAGCCGGGCGGAGGCTGTTCCAAGGGAATCTCGGGCGGATGAAACACCCGCAGGCCTGCTTCGGGCAGGTTATCTTTCAAATGGGAAAAATACAGTGGTTTGGTTATATTCCCCATGGTGGAAAGGATCACTTTTAAATCGCCGCCAGCTTCAAGGAAGTGGATCAGCTCCGCCATGATCAGATTTGTGGCACCCGGCGAATAAAAGGCGGAGGCAATCCGGACGCAGCGACTCAGTTTCAACTCATTTCTGATAATCCAGAGTAATTCTTTCTGCTGAGTCGGGTTGAATACCATTGCCGGCTGCTTAAAGGTTTGGATATCAATCAACTCACTGCCGCCGACCTGTTCCAGAAAGAGTTGTTTTTCAAAAGCCCCCCGGTCTGCTGCTCTTTCCTGCTGCCGTTGCAGCAGATCATCCAATGTAAAGCCATGTATGGATAAGGCCTTGAGAACAATTTCAAGCAGATCAGCTGATTCCTTTAAAATATCGTCCCGGTTTTCCTTCTGCCATTCATCAAAAAGCTCAAAGGTTTCTTCAAGAATTTTGCGCCCCACCGCATCCTTAAGTTCCCGGCCCCGTATTTTCCTAACGTGTGCTACTTTGTCTTTGGCTTTAATAATTTGAGGAATTTTATCCCGGATCAATTTTTGGTACACAATTGGCTTTGGCTCAATCATCATCACCTTTCAACACATCCACTTCATTCTCCGCCATAGCCGTACAGCCCAGCCTGTCGACTAATAAAGGGGGTTGAAATAATTTGAATTTTTTCAACTCTTTTTTAAAGCCCTTACTATCCTTTTTGGGATATAGGGGTCAATAGTTCTTTCAAAAGCACGCATCCACTATTGTCCAAGATCATTTTTTATGTTTTTATTTCTACATATGAATAAATTTTAATTTTAGCCCTGTTAAGAAGATACGACATCAAGCCATACCGATATTACAGGCAACGATATACCACTGTCATGGCAAAAATGCCCAAAAGTTTTGTGGATAAAACATTATGGCCTCAATTTGAAGAGTTGGATAAAATTTTAAAAGAATATCTTAATGAAACTACAAATAAAATTATTTGTGAAACCATTCATTCCGACAGCTCGGACGCAGAGGTCATAAAACAGATAGAGTAGTCATTCTATACATAAATCACGTCTTTGTTAATACGTTTTTTCAACAAAGGGCTTAAGTTTTCCGTATAATTGACAACATCAACCGGAACACCGAAAAAGTCCTCTAAACTCTGCCTGAGTCCGATGGTGTTGATTAAATTTTGCCGGTTCAATTTAACTACCACATCAATGTCGCTGCCGACAGTGGAGGTGCCCCTTGCAACAGAACCGAATATTCCCATTTTTACAACCCCAAATTTAGGCGCAGTATGGGTTTTAAACTGTTTAAGACGTATTAATACCTGATTCTTGTCCATTGCCCCTCTTGACTTTACTTAAAAAAATAGAACAAGTTAATCAAAGAATCAACCGATCTATTGCAAAAAGGTTGACTCTTTGCCCGAATCCTGGCGGTCTGCGGAAACAGACCCTAATATCCCGAGAGGAATAACCTGCAAAATCAACTTCTCTTAATCCGCTCTTCGAGGTCGGAGGGTGAAATAAAAATAAAAGTTCGCCCCTCTTTCAGCTTGCTTAGAAGATTTAATTTATCCGACATGTATAATAAATCCTTTCTTGCCGTTTCATAGGAAATTCCATGTGAGTTGCGGTGTTCGTTAATATTATAAATAAATCTCGGATTTTTCAGAGCATGACGGAGAATGGCCAATTGCCTGAAATTCAGCTTCCCTCCAAGGTGTTTGGCATTCCGCAATGTTTCCTGGGCCTCTTCAATATCTTTTGTCTTTTTTTCCAAATAAGCATGCAGATCCTGAATGGCCTTTCTAATAACTTCAAGTTGATGAATTATAAAATAGGTGGCATCATTATCGTCGGTTTCCGTGTACAGGAATGCCCTGCCATACTGAACGGGTGCTGATTTAATAATCCGGGATATGGAAATAAATTCTGATAACCAATACCCCTGGCTTATCATTGACCAGTAAAATAATGCTCTTGCCGTTCTGCCATTACCATCAACAAAGGGATGGTCGTAGGCCAGCATGAAGTGAAGCATTATAGCCCTGATGACAGGGTGAATAAACCCCACATCCGACTTACAATTGGCAAACTTACATAAAGATTCTAATCGTTTTTTTAATTCTGAGGCATCCGGCGGCGAATGTAAAATGTTAGAACCTGTGTGATCGGATACATAGACGTTATCATTTTCCGACCTGAAAACACCTGCTTTTTCCGGATCATCTAAGGTTTTTTCCGTTAATATTCGGTGGAGTTCAAAAAGAAAGGAAGGTGTTAATTCATCCTCCTTAAAATCCCTTATAAACTGCATCGCATGAAAATTATTCAAAATCATCTGTTCGCTCTTATCTTTTGGGTCTCTTCCCTGCCTTATCATTTCTTTTGCAACATGCCTTGTTGTGGAGGCCCCTTCCAGTTGACTGGAATTTATCGCTTCTTCGACAAGAGATTTGATTAAATATGTATTTTGCATACCTTGATTTGCGACGGGTTGATTTGCAGTAATCGTTCCGGCTGCATTCATATCAATAGTAATCGTTCCGGCTGCATTCATGCACGCAGGTTCGTCCATCGAATTTTCTCATCCATTGGGTCTCCTGCCGTATGATCACGCAGCCAATGCAAATCACGATTGACAGCATCAGGGGTACAGAATTTAAAAGGCTGATTAGATTTATCGTATAATGGAAGTGTCGTGAATAAATTCTGTCTTTTAAATCTAATGACGGCCCACCATTCTTCGCTGGTGAAATCATCCGGCGGCGTTAGATGTCTAAGTTTATCCCAATGAAGATATCGCCCCTTTTCATCAGTTACACTTGCATTGAAAGCCTCAGCAAAAAGCTCACTTTTTTCTGTAATGATTTTTATGAAATCAGGTGGACTGACTGGTATTTTCATTGCCAATAGCATCCTGTTAAATTTCTTATAAGTTGTATTAAATACTGTAACAACAGGTAAAATTGATGTAAATACCATTTTTTCAAAATTAGTATTTAAACAAACAATGCCGGACGAGCCAGGCCCTCGGACAAAAAATCTTCTGCTAAAAATGGGGAATGAAATGAATTTTTCCCAACAGCAGCTACTCGGTGCCGTGGCCATGGAAAAGTTAATGATCTTCGTTATCAACAGCAAGCCCCTCATCCTTGGCCCGCTGGGAGATCTCCATCAATTTGGCTTGTTCTTTGAGGACCTTTTTATTGGCTTCTTCGGATTTCTCCTGCAATGCAAGCGTTTCTTTAAGATGCCTTAACAGGTCTGGATCATTGAGCGGCATGTCATCGGCATCTTTGATAAAATCCGTGGTGGATTTTGCGGCCTGAAGGGCTTTTTTCTTTGCGGACGCCACCCTTTTTTCCGCATGCTTAAGTTCATCAAACAAAAGGGCCAGTTCTCCTGCCCTGCCCTCTTCCGGGCTTGAATCCAGTTCAATTTTCTGGGCTGCCATCACCATAGCAACCGTTTTCAGGTTAGGTAAAAGCTGGTCTGCAGGCAGATCCCCAAACATCAGGGCATTATCTTTTTTTAAGGAAACAGGTATAAAAACCAGGTCTGTCTGACCGGATGTTTTTAAAAACACCTTTTCATTGATTCCAAGAATAACCTTGGGTTCGGCCTGGATACGAAACTCATCCAGGGTATCGGAAAGCATCTGTATGATCTGCTCGTTGTCCCGGTCCAGATAACAGGCTAAAAGCCTGATTTTGGCACCTTCCCAAGGACCGTCCCTTGTGATCAGGTAGGCAAGAAGAAGCATGAGCCGGCTGGTGTCGTCATCCTTCCACCAGACATCAATGGTTCTTTGTTTGTCAGCGCCTTCGGCGGTTTCAGGCAGCTCCTTCTGGTCCCAGAGAATGATATTGCACCCGGACTGAACGGCCGGTCGGATCAGCTCCCGGTAATTCTGGAATTGTACGGGACCATCATTTTTGACAGACTGCTCATTCCAGCTCATGAGTACGGTATTAGCTTTAATCGGCCCAAGCCCAAAGCTCTGGCACAGCACGGACAGGCCGTTGGCCGTATACTCCGAAGAGAGTACAAGGGAAAATGCTGAACTTTCTTTCTCGGAAATAATTCGGGCCAGATCCTTTTCCGCCTCTGCCTTAAGTTTTACAGCACGGTATCCCCGTGCCGGAAGAAGCCGTACAGCTGTTGTAATGCCGCTTTTTCCCTCGATCAGAGCGGAGAAATCCAGTAACTGTTTCATATGTTCTTCGTCATTGGACAATACAAGGACATAGGGTCGCCAGTCCCTTGAATGCGCCAGAACCTTTTGTGCCTCCAACAGATTTTTTCTGACCAGTTTAAGATAGTAAGAGCGCCGGCTGTCCGCCCACCTTGCAGGGACGGATACCCGTTTGAGATACTGAAAAATGGCAAACAGGATGGCCACGGCAGCAATCCCGGTTCGAAGATCAATGGCCAGCATCACGCCCAGGCAGGTCAACGCGCCCACAAGACTTATCTTTTTATTGTACCATCGGAACCGGGGCCTGAAAGACGGAGTCTCGGCAGACGCCTCAAAATAAGTGGCATAATTGAGCAACCCATAGGAGATTAAAAAAAACATGGAGACCACCCCTGCAATCAGGTTCAGCCGGCCCATGGAAATGGTGGCCACAGCGATTCCAAATGAGAGCAACACCCCCCGGCGGGGATTGTCGGACGGACCATAGCCTTTGGCAAAGGGATTAAGAAAGGGAAATATTTTATCCGCAGCCAGGGACTTCAAAATCCTGGGTGCCCCAAGAAACGAGGCCATGGCCGAAGAGAGGGTGGCGGCAATAACACCGGCATTTATCAGCCAGCCATACATGGAAATCTGTTTCATGGCCCCGTAGTCATTGGCCAGGGTTTTCAGCGGTGTGGAAGCGGCAAACACCACAGCCACGGAGACATAGACCAGTATAGAAAGAAAGACTGCAGCAAAAGTCCCGGTGGGCAGGCTTTTACCGGGATCTTCAAGATCGCCGGACATGCTCACCCCTTGGGTAAATCCGGTCACCGCGGGAAAAAACAAGGCAAAAAGAATCCAAAAAGGAGCCGTGCCTTCCCCGGCAACCCAGTTCTCCATCAAAAGTCCGGTATCCCACTGTCGGATACCGCCAATATAAAAGGATAAAAGTGCCAAGGTTAAAAAGACCATAACCACATACTGAAACTTAGTGGCCAGATCCGCGCCGACCCATGCCAGCACAAAAAGAAACAGCAACGCTGTGCCTGCAATAAGCTGTACCGTCCCATGACCGGACAGCCCGAGAATGGCGGCCAGGGCCTCGCCGAAACCAATGCAGTAAAAGGCAATGGACACAGACTGGGCTAAAAACAGCACAATGCCGATGGCCCCGCCAAATTCTATGCCAAGGGTTCTTGAAATCAGGTAATAGTCACCGCCGCCGCCAACCTTCATATTGGTGGCAATGGCAGCCAAAGAAAAACTGGTCAGAACGGAAATCAGGTTGGCCACAGCAATGATAATCATAGCTTTTCCAAGCCCGGCTGAGCCCACCACATATCCTAAACGCAGGAAAAGAATGATCCCGAGAATGGTCAAAATACTTGGCGTAAAAACACCGGCAAACGTACCCAACCTGCCGGAAGCGGCCTCATTGTTCTCTGATGACATAGATTTTCCTTTTCTTACGCTACTTAGTGTTTGAACGAAAAGTCCCCCATCTGCGGCGTTGCAGGAAAATTTACAATCCTCACATACTTTAGTATGCTCCGGTTATAAATTTTCCTGCGCCTTGCATCTGGGCAACTTTTCGTCCAAACACGGGTTTCCGTTCAAGCTCTAATTATTTCAATGGGGCCGGCCCTGTTTTTCAGCGATCATTTTTTGAATATCCGGCAACCGTTCAACACATTCTTCCATACCTTGACGCATCAAGGCAATACCCTGGTGGAAATCATCCCAGGCATAAGCGCCCACATCCGGGTAAAGTACAAGGTTTGCGTTTTTTACAAAATCACTGGCGGCCTTACCGTGGACGATGCTGATGGTCTGGGAAATAATCTGTTTAATGCCGGGATCTTTCTCTTGTGTTTTAGCCTGAGAAGGCTTTGACTCAATGCTTACGGCAATGACCATGTCCGCCCCCTTTCGAAGCAGGACATCCACAGGTACAGGATTCAAAAGTCCACCGTCCACCATCCACCGGCCCTGGTGTTTAAAGGGAGAAAAAACGGCAGGAATTGCAATACTGGAACGAACGGCATCCGTAACATCGCCGGTTTCAAAAATCACTTCCTCTTCGTTCAAAATATCTACGCCTACCAGGTAGGTCGGGATCATCAAATCCAGAAAATCTGCATTATTGACTGCTGTTCGTACAAGTTGAGCCGCCTTTTCACCCTTGAGTAAGCCTTTTTTGGGCAGGGTATAGTCAAAAATTTTTCTGCGAGTGTCAGCCCGGGTTAAAAACAAGTCAATAGTAGACTGCTTTAATTTTTCAACAGAGGCGGTGGCCGCATAAATCCCGCCTACAACCGCGCCCATGCTGGTTCCTGAAATCATATCAATATGGATGCCGGCGTCCTCCAACACTTTAAGCACGCCGATATGAGCCCACCCCCTTGCACCACCGGCACCCAGCGCAAGCCCCAAGCGGATACCGGCAATTTCGCGGGCAACAGCCCTCGGCCCTCGTACGGGAAAACATTTATCAGTATCTATCCGGTCGTTAACCGCCAACGTGGAGCGGTCCACCCAGATACCCGGTGTCTCAGAAAGCCCCAGACGTTGTTTCAGTTCCTGCCGGGCCACCCCTGTGTCTCCGTATAAATGGCTGACCCCCACCCGGATTCTTCCTAAAAACGCGCTGGTTCCACAAATTTCATCAAGAGCTGAAAGCCGGGAGCGAACCTCTCCAAGTTTTTCCTCTGTATTATGAATAAGTAAAAGCGTTCGGTCACACAACCGAATAAACAGCCGGTCCATATCATTAAGGCAATGGGTCAGATTGAAAAACACCACATCATAAGATTCTTTCAGGCCGGTCATCAGAACCGGCATAATCTCAGACAGCTTGTCAGAAAAGCCGGTTCGCAGTTGCAAAACATGAAAGCCTGACACATGTTCATACCAGTTGATATCTGCGGGTTTATAGCTATCCGGGGGCAGGAACCTGAAAAGTCCCGGATCCGGGCAGTCCATCCGAGATAAGTCATATTTCTCCATTATTCTGTCAGCGCCAAGATGAGGCTCAATTACCACCACCCGTTTATATGATTCATCAGAAATATGAAAGGAAACGGAATATAAAAAATGAGACACCCCCAGCGCCGGCCCTGTGGCGGAAACAGCGTAGAATGTCGGTGTCATTGCCTGGGACCTGCCACCCTCTGTCTCAACACTCATGCGTTTGGCATAAAAACGGCTCAGATACAATCCAATGCTTCTATTGCTTTTGATCAAAACGTCAAAATTCTCACGGGTCAGGCAAAATACAGTCACATCCAGCGAAGCCTCTACCGTTGAATTTCTATGCGCACCGGAAAGCAGGGACATTTCACCAAAAAAATTTCCCCGTTTCAACTCGCTTACAAAAAGCCGTTGTCCATCCGTTTCCTTGAACACCGATACAATACCCGACCGGATCACATACATGGAATCTCCAGGCTCGTCCTGACGGCAGATAACATCGCCTTTATAATAAAATTTCGTTGTAAACAACCCGGCAATTTCCCGGATCTGATCCGCGGGCACCGATGAAAACAACGGCACCCGCGAAAGAAAGTCATGAAGGTCCTTTAAATCAGTAATCATAAAATTCAGTACTTAAAATTATCCTGCATTAAGATAGCCTGGTGAAAAGTATCCACAGGCATTAAATTATTTCTTTCTAAATAATTTTTCAATATCCTTCAGTGATGTCCGGTTAGTTTTTTGCAATTAGCCATTTTTAGCTTAAAAAAAGAGCCTCAATGATCTTGACATCAACTTATATGTAATTGTCCTGTTTTTGTTCGTCTCAGGGTTTGACATGGTAAAAACGCAGTGCTACAGTGCGTTTCAACTGCATAGTCAATGGAAGGCTGGGGGCGCCGAAGGTATTTGGCTGAGAGAAAACAGATAACCCCTGTTTTGACCCTTGGAACCTGATCCGGATCATACCGGCGAAGGAAAGCTTTTTTCCTTCCCCCATCCCCCCTGCGGCGTTACCTAAAGACAAGACTGGACCCAACCTATGCTTGAGGTTACAGACCTGGCCAAATCATTTGGTTTGCAAACCATTTTTAAAAATTTTGACCTGACCCTGCCCCAAGGGCGGTTTACGGTCATCGTGGGTCCGTCCGGATGCGGGAAGTCCACCCTTTTTGACTGCTTGACCGGCATAGTCTGTCCTGACCAGGGCCGGATTGTGTGGCAGGGCAATGCCGTTGCCCATCTTGGCAGCCTCGCCGCTTATATGCAGCAAAAGGACATGCTGCTGCCCTGGCTGACACTGGAAGAAAACACTCTTTTGCCGGTGCAGGCAAAGCCCCGGTCACTGAGAAATATGAACCAGGCCAAGGAGACACGTGCCCGAATCTTCGAGAAAATCGGGCTTACAGGATTCGGGACCTATTATCCCTACCAGGTGTCAGGCGGCATGCGCCAGCGATGCGCCCTGGCCCGCACCCTGATGTTTGACCGGGAGCTGGTCCTGCTGGACGAACCCCTGTCCGCCCTGGACGCCATTACCCGCCGGGAACTGCAAAGCCTGCTGCTCATGCTGCAAAAAGAGTTCGGCAAGACGGTTCTCATGATCACCCACGATATTGAAGAGGCCCTGGCCCTGGCCGATGAAATCATCCTTTTAGGTCCTGCCCCCATGGCCATCCTGGAACGATTCCAACCCAGAGCATCTAAACCAAGGGATTTCAGCCTGCCGGAATTCATGGAGATCAAGGCCCGGATTCTTTCCCGGTTGCTCATAGAAAAGGAAAAGGTCCAGGGATGAGATGGTCAGACACGCTTTTCCCGGCATCCCTGACCCTGGCCATACTGATTTTATGGGAGGTCCTTGTGCGGGCCATGAACATTCCGGCATTTATTCTGCCCCCGCCATCGGCCATCGGCCTTTGTGCGGTGACAAAAGCACCCCTGATCTGGCCCCATGCCTTGGCCACGGCCCTGGAAATCGTGTTGGGCATTGTCCTTGCCCTAATGACATCCATTCCATTGGCCATATTCATGTTTGCCCGGCCCGGCATTGAAAAAGGCCTGTCCCCGTTTCTGGTGGCATCCCAGGCCGTGCCGGTATTTGCCCTGGCCCCGCTGCTTGTGATCTGGCTGGGGTACGGCATCTGGTCCAAGGTCTTCATGGCCTGGGTCATCATTTTTTTCCCCATTACCGTGAGCCTGTTATCCGGTCTTAAAAGCTGCGACCCTGATTTTCGCAGGTTGTTTACCCTTATGGGTGCGGGTTTCTGGATGAAGCTGCGCCTGTTATACTGGCCCTGGGCGTTGCCCCAGTTTTTCTCCGGGCTCAAGGTGGGCGTTACCGTGGCCACCATCGGCGCGGTCATCGGCGAATGGGTGGGGGCCCAGAAAGGGCTTGGGTATCTGATGATCCAGTCCAATGCCCGGCTGAATACGGATCTGGTATTTGCCTGCATTCTCTGGCTTTCGGCCATGGGGCTTGGGCTGTGGGCCTTGGTCGGTTTTGCTGAAAAACGAATGGTGACATGGAAAAACAATGAATTGTGAAAAAAAAGGAGAACTAATGAAACGACATGTTGTTCTGACATTGATGATTTTTACGATGCTTTGCAGCACCGCCTGGGCACAAAAACTGACACTTATGCTGGACTGGTTTCCCAACGTAGACCACCTGCCTGTCTATCTTGCCCAAAAATCCGGATATTTTGCGGACCAGGGGTTGGACGTTGAGATTATCGTCCCGTCGGAGACATCGGATGCGCTGAAGCTTGCCGCAGCAGGCAAGGTGGATCTGGCCGTGTCCTACCAGCCCCAGGCCATTATGGCGGCAGATGCAGGGCTCAAGGTTAAAGCCGTGGCCCCCCTTGTGGTCAAGCCCCTGACCACCCTGATGTTTTTGGACGAGTCGATCAAAAAACCTGCAGATCTGTCCGGTAAAAAAATCGGTTACACCGTGCCCGGACTGATGGACATGCTGCTCAAAGGCTTTGCCGACATCAACGGGATCACGGACTACACCCCGGTGAATGTGGGATTTACTATCCTGCCCGCCCTGGCCTCAAAACAGGTCGCCGCCGTTATGGGCCCCTTTAAAACCTACGAAACCGTGACCATGCAGCAGCAGGGGTTTACCCCCCGGTTTTTTGAACTGGAAAAATACGGCATCCCGGAATACGAAGAGCTGATTTTCGCGGCAGGTGAAGCCACCCTGGAAGCGAAAAAAGCTGCGATCCATGGATTTGTTGTGGCTGTTCACAAGGCTCTGGCCGACATTCAAAAGAATCCTGATAAAGCGCTGTCTCTTTACTTTGACGCCCTGCCCGACGTGGATAAAGAAACAGAAAAAAAAGCGTTTGCCTTGACAGCAGAATATTTTGCAGCCCCGGGCCAGGTCAGTGACCCTGAAAAATGGCAGGCATTCATAGATTTTGCCCTGAAATACGGACTGATTAAAAATACAGTCAATCCACAGGCGCTTATTTGCAACTGGAACAACAACAATTAAAAAAAATCGGGATTGGTTCTAACGCCGGTTGCTGTAGGGGCAGGTCACCGTGCCTGCCCTGACGTGGGCAACCACAGGGGGATTGCCCCTACAAAAAATGGCCGACAATAGAATCAAGCCCCAAAAATCCCATCCAAAGAAAGGTTTAATATTATGAAAACATATTATCGCGCATTAACCATCGCAGGTTCCGACAGCGGCGGCGGGGCCGGTGTCCAGGCAGACTTGAAGACCTTCAGTGCTTTAGGGGTATTCGGCATGTCCGCCATCACGGCACTCACGGCCCAGAACACCCACAGCGTCACAGGTATCTTTCCTGTTCCCCCGGCATTCATCGGGGAACAGATTGATGCCGTGATGTCGGATATCGGCACCAATGCCGTGAAAATCGGCATGTTGCACTCCCCTGAAGTCATCGAAGTGGTGGCCGAAAAACTCAAACAATGGCAATGCCCCAATGTAGTGCTGGACCCGGTAATGATCTCCAAATCCGGCGACAATCTGCTGCAGGATGATGCCGTGGACGCACTGAAAAAACACCTGCTGCCCCTGGCCACGGTGATGACCCCCAATTTACCCGAAGCCTCGGTGCTTTTGGGCAAGACCATCGACACACCGGATAAAATGGAAGGCGCTGCCGCGGCCCTGGCAGATCTTGGCTCAGCCAATGTCTTGGTCAAGGGCGGGCACCTGACTTCGGGACCGGGCATTGATCTGCTTTATGAAGCCGCCTCCGGGCAGACAACCCGCTATACGGCAGACCGTGTGGACACAAAAAACAGCCACGGAACTGGATGCACCCTGTCATCGGCCATTGCCGCAGGCCTTGCCCGGGGACTTGATCTGAAGACAGCCGTTGCCGAGGCCAAAACCTATATCACCGAGGCATTAAAGGCCGGTGCAGATATCCAAACCGGCTCGGGGCATGGACCTGTCCACCATTTTTATGCGTTGTGGAAGAAGGTGTGATTTTTTTTAAAACGGCTGCGGGTAACAACCGGCTTTAACTGCCGGGAATGAGGGTCCGGATCTGCATCTCACATTCCCGGCAGTTAAAAATCACTTGAAACCGGTGTTTACCATGGGTCAGGAACAACGGTCCCACAGCAGGCCGGGCCGTGGAACCGGCCCTGTTTTTATCTGCCTTTCCGTGGCACCACCCAAGGCTGCGGCGAATACAGTGTTTTGTGGTCATGACCGGCGTACCCGGTCCCGGCGAAGCACATTCAAAAGCCGGATCAATGGATTTTACGCCTCTTTTTTTATAAAATTGAATGGATAGACGATTGGCTGCATTGGCCCGGAAATCAAGGTTATCCTGATAAAACGGAACCGGCGTCGGCCTGGGCCCGGCAGTCAGCCGCACATAGGCCTTTAACCGGTTCTTTTCCAGGCACGCCACCAGATCTCGGCGTAAACGGTTCAGGTCCGCGGCAGGCAGGAACACCGGTTTTGAAAGGATTTCAAGGCGGTTCAGTTCAAAACAGGTATTACCCAGCTTGCCCAACTGCTTTTTAATGGCTGCCCTGGCCGTGTCCGGGTTGCGGGCAGGCTCCCCCGGGACATCAAGCAGGGCCCGGGCCTGGATATTGTCCTCATCCACACAGGACAACTCAAACCCTTGGGGGTGCTCACAAAACGTCATATCCAGGGATATTTTTCTTTGGGCGGTCATGCCTGCCATAAGGCGTGCAAACCCAAGGTCATGATTTCTGAATACCATGGTTCCCTTTGGCAAATCCTTTTTGTGAATCTGTGTTTTTCCGGACGGAAACACACGTTGGTTTTCATCCACCCGGTTCACATAAAACCCTTTGAGCCGGCCCGTTACTTTGGGAAAACAAACTCCGTCCCCGGCCCGCAGATCATGGGGCCGATCCAGTACCAGGGCCTGGTTTTTAATTTGTTTCACCTGGCCTATGGGTTCGCCCACAGATTTTGGCGTATCAAAGGCGTCAATTGCGCCGGATGGGGAATGGGATGAACCGGAAAGAAAATAATCGGTAAATCCCCGGTTAAAGGTTTTGCAGGGATCGGGTGTGAAAAAAAACGTGGTCCGACCCGAGGATGCTTTGGTGTAGGAGGAACCGGTCTTTATCAGGGCATCAAGCTTTTGGCGATAAAATCCCGTGATATTTTTCACATAATCCAAACTTTTAAGCCGTCCTTCAATCTTAAACGAGGTGATGCCGGCCCGGACCAGATCCCCCAGGAAGTCAGCGCGATTCATGTCCTTTAAAGAGAGCAGATGCCTGTTTTCACAAAGCACCGTTCCCTCTTTATCCTCAAGGTTCCAGGCAAGCCGGCAGGGCTGACCGCAGGCGCCACGGTTGGCGCTTCTGCCGCCAATGGCCGCACTCATGTAACATTGCCCGGAATAACACACGCACAATGCCCCGTGGACAAAGGCCTCAAGATCCACACGCGTGGCGTCCCGGATCTGCTTAATGGCGGACAAAGACAGTTCCCGGGCAAGAATAACACGGGAGAATCCTGACTGTTCAAGGAATCTGACCTTTTCCGGAGTCCGGTTATCGGTCTGAGTGCTGGCAAATAAGGGGATAGGAGGCAAATCCATCTCTAAAAGCCCCATATCCTGGATGATCAGGGCGTCTACCCCGGCATGGTAAAGCTGTTGGATCAAACGCCTTGCCGGCTCAAGTTCATTGTCGAAAAGCAGGGTGTTAAAGGCCACATACACCCGGGCGAAATAACGGTGGGCATAGTTGCACAGCGCCTCAATATCCGCCACACTGTTACCGGCGGCCGCCCTTGCGCCGAACCGCTCAGGGCCGATATACACGGCATCGGCACCGTGATCAACAGCGGCTTTGCCAAATTCCATATTTTTCGCCGGTGCCAGAAGTTCCAGGCAGGACATGGTATCTCCTTATTGTGTTTTTCCAACTGGTTCAAGAACCATTTAATACGCAGTGTTGTCAATCTTTTCTTCCTAAAACTTGATCAAGTTTTTGTTAATTTGCCCAACTTCGGCGTTGGAAACAATTTTTAATCCTCAAAATATGTCGTATATTCTTCCGGTTAAAAATTGTTTTCGCCTTGAATTTGAACAAATTCCCTAAAAACGTGGTGATCGAGTAAAAGAGCACCAAAACATAAAAACTACATCCCATTCAATAAAAACAATTGACTCAACTTGTAAAAACACAGCAAAATCAATTATAAAAAGGAATGAAAGGAAAATAATCATGTCCCATACAGTTTTAATCGTAGACGATGATGCAAGACTCATTGATCTTTTAACCGAGTATTTCGGAGAAAACGAATTTCTTACCCATGCCGTCATGCTAGGCGCCGATGCCCTTGATGCCATACGGGATAACCAGCCGGATATTGTGATACTGGATATCATGCTGCCGGATACCAATGGCTTAGAGGTACTAAAGCAGATCCGGGCCAAACATACGATACCGGTCATCATGCTTACAGCCAAAGGCGATGATACAGACAGGATTGTGGGCCTGGAGCTCGGGGCGGACGATTATTTGCCCAAACCCTTTAATCCCAGGGAGCTTCTTGCCAGAATCCGGGCCATTCTCCGGCGTCAGGACAGGGCCGAACCCGATTCTGATCCTGTGGTTATTCGTACCGGGGATCTGGAGTTGAACAGGGCGACACGCACCCTGACTTCGGCCGGCGAAAACGTGCCTTTATCCACCACGGAATTCAATGTCCTGGAGGTGCTGATGAAACACCCGAACACAGTGCTCAGCCGGGAGCAGATTACCAACATGGCCCAAGGTCGAAACTTTATGGCTGATGACCGCAGCGTGGATATTCATGTTTCCAAACTGAGGGGAAAAATCGAAAAAAATCCCTCTTCCCCATTACGAATCAAAACCATATGGGGAACAGGGTACATGTTTATCAATCAGGATTCATAACCAAGGTGTTCTGCCCATGACAATCAAGCGCCTTTACCTGAAAATCCTTTTTGCCTTTCTGGGCATTCTTCTTATCACTATCCTGTTGACCATCGGTCTTTTCATCGCGACTGCCGGACGTTGCTATAAATCCTACCTGGACCGGCAGACCATTGCCAAGCTTAAAATATTTAAGGTCATGGTACAAAAGGAGGTAGACCGGCATAAAGACCTTCCGGCGGAAAAAAACCCGGACCTTATCCAGCTCTTGGACACCTGCACGGCATTGTTCGGCGTCAAACTCTGGATGAGCGAACCCGGGGAGCATATTATATTTCAAAATTTTGAAGGACCAGTGGATTTTCTACCCGACAGGGCCCACCGACAGGTCCATCACGACAGCGGGATCACGCTTTATCATTACATACTTAAATGGAACAAATACTATGCTATCATACCCATAAACGACCGAAGCCAAGGATTTCTCCTTCACCTGTTTGTGGATACCGGAAAAACCAGTCGCCATGAAGGATTGTTTTTAATGGGGCTTCTTGCCATCGGTATTGCCGCCACCCTGATGCTGCTCCCTACGGTTTCGTACATCACCCGCCGGATAAACCGACTGAATCAATCCGCCCTTGAATTTGCCGGTGGTAATCTGTCTGTGAGAACGGATATTAAAGGCCAGGATGAAATTGCCAAACTCGGGGATACATTCAATTTGATGGCAGACCGGTTGGAACGGCTGGTGGGCAATACCAAGGAACTGACGGCCAATGTGTCCCATGAATTGCGGTCACCCCTGGCACGTTTAAGGGTGTCCAAGGAACTGATTAGAGACAAGCTGGAACAGGGCGCTTCGAATGATGCTATCATGCGATTATTAAACAACATGGGATCAGATATAAAGGATCTTGACACCCTGATAGAAGAAGCACTGGCCCTTTCCAAAATGAATTATCAGGAATCGCCCCTGGCACCAGAGACATTCATATTTTCCAATTTTATGAAATCCATGCTGGACACATACCTTCCGCTATTGAGCAGTAACGATCTGGTCCTTGATCTTGACATCCGGGATTTCGGTAAGGCCAGCCAAGATAAAGCATTGGTAAAATCAATTTTTACCAATCTCATGGACAATGCAATAAAATATTCCCCACCCGGCAATACCATCCATGTGTCTGCCGGAACCATCTCTCCCAAGGGCCTTGAATTTTCAATCAGCAATCCCTGCAAACCGATGAGTCAAGAGGATCTTGATCGTCTGTTCAATCCGTTTTTCCGTATTCCCGGGCAAAAAGCACCGGGAACAGGACTTGGACTGGCCATTGCAAAAAAACAGGTCCGGCGTTGCAAGGGCACCATCCGTGCAGAACACACCGGTCGGGAAATTTGCCTGACCGTTTATCTGC
This sequence comes from uncultured Desulfobacter sp., assembly GCF_963666695.1. Taxonomy (GTDB): domain Bacteria; phylum Desulfobacterota; class Desulfobacteria; order Desulfobacterales; family Desulfobacteraceae; genus Desulfobacter. The sequence goes on along the minus strand of NZ_OY762947.1, from coordinate 60,112 downwards.
CTTAATTTATAACCACGGAATACACGGAAAGCACTGAAGGTTAGAGCGCAAAGCGCTCAATTCCGTGTTTTTCCGTGTCTTCCGTGGTTCAAAATTTTAAAGAATGATATTTAAAATTCGCCGCAAAGGTTCGGCCGCGCCCCAGAGCAACTGATCACCCACGGAAAATGCGGTAAGAAAATTTTCACCGATATTCATTTTCCGGATTCTGCCCACAGGTACGTTCAGGGTACCTGTCACTGCGGCGGGCGTCAGATCTCTGATGGAATCTTCCTTATTGTTGGGTATTACCCGGACCCAGTCATTATTGGCCGCCAGGGCGGCATTGATCTCGTCTAAAGGGACATCCTTTTTCAACTTGATGGTGAAGGCCTGGGAATGGCATCGCATTGCCCCAATGCGGATGCACTGGCCGTCAATGGGGATGGGATTGTCCGAGCGGCCCAGGATTTTGTTGGTTTCCACAAATCCTTTCCACTCCTCCCGGGTCTGGCCGTTGTCCATGGCCCGGTCAATCCAGGGGATAAGGCTGGCACCCAGGGGGACGCCCCAGTTTTCAACGGGATAGGCATCGGACCGCAAGGTGTCGGTAACCGTTCGGTCAAGATCAAGAATCGCTGAAGCAGGATCATCCAGAATCGGGGCGGCCTTGTCACCAATGGTTCTCATCTGGGCCACAAGCTCTCTCATATTTTTGGCACCGGCTCCGGAAGCCGCCTGGTAGGTCATGGAGGTCAGCCATTCCACCCAGTCATTTTCAAAAAGCCCGCCCAGGGCCATCAGCATCAATGATACCGTGCAGTTGCCGCCGACAAAATTTTTAATGCCCTTGGATATCGCCGTTTCAATAACCGGCAGATTGACCGGATCCAGAACAATAATGCTCTGCTCATCCATCCTTAAGGTGGATGCCGCATCAATCCAGTACCCGCCCCACCCCCGCTCGGCCAGTTTGGGACGCACGGCTTCGGTGTAAGAACCGCCCTGACAGGTCACCACAATGTCCATGTCCATGAGTGTATCAATATCAAACGCATCAATGAGTTCCGAAGTACCTTGCCCCACATCAGGGCCGGTTTGTCCGGCCTGGGACGTGGTGAAAAAAACCGGCGTAAATTTTTGAAAATCATTCTGTGCAGACATTCTTTCCATGAGCACGGAACCCACCATGCCCCGCCAACCAACCATTCCGACTTTTTTCATTGCTTTTATCCTTTCTACTACAAGTATGTAATTTAAAATTTAAGGCTTATTGCATAGCTGCTTTTTTTAAAAAAAGCCAGGGGCAGATAAAAAAATCAGGGCAATCGCCATGTAGCAGGCCTGCAATTTTAGAAAACTAAGCGGCAGGAAGGCGTAAAACCGCCCGCACCCCAAAATCCGGATTGTTTTTTACGTCAATGGACCCGCCGTGGAGCAGGACAATTTCCCGGACAAAGTTAAGGCCTAAACCCGTACTTTTCTTACGCGTATCCGGACGCTGGATGGAAAAAAACCGATCAAAAATTTTATTCCGTGCAAATTCCGGGATACCCGGCCCTTGATCCCTGATTTCAACCACCACGGTTTCCCCAGAGCGCTTCAGCGTAACCCCTGTATCTGCTGCGCCCCTGGGACTGAACTCCAGGGCATTTTGAAACAGATTCATCACGGCCTGGGTGATCAAAAAAGCGTCTCCTGGGCATTCACACGCCATGGCAAGGATTTTGACAATACAGATCTCCCGGGTCAGGACCTCCTGGCCGCTGCGCCTTAACACATCCGCCAGAACCATGTTCATGTCAACGATTTCCCGGCGTTCAATCGTTTCCCGATGTTCAAGCGCACAAAGGGTAAGCATGCGGTCCACCAGGGATTGGATCCGTTTTGATTCGGTCCTGATATTGGAGAGAAACCGTCTCTTTTGCGCCGGCGGCACATTGTCTTCCTCCAGAAGTTCCGAAGCGCCTGCAATGGCCGCCACCGGGCTTTTGATCTCATGGGTGAGGGACTGGACATAGGCCTCAATGTGAGCTACCCAAGCCTAAAGGCATTGGGCTTCCTGCTTCACAGAGGTTCGCCGACCACCCAAAAAGGTGCTCGGTCTTACATCAGCAATTCTCAGTGAACGTTAGTAATTTCCTGAATGTTCTCAGTTTCACAAATTTTTATCTTTGTTAGCGTGCTAATTCAAGTTCGGCAGTTTGTTTTTCTGATAAATTTTATCAAAATCAGATTATCAATGCTAAGCTGCTGGTAAACCAGGAAGATTCAAGTATCGTAATCCTCTGGTTGTGTCTGTCAAAGAATGAACTCTGGTATCGGATTTTCATTGACGGTTTCTATTGTGGCATTGATGAATTCGAAATTGATGAATCTCATAGTGATCTGGATGATGGGTGATCAATGAAAAAAAGAAAAAAAAATTATTATTTCAGCGTTAACTATGAAAACCAATAATCATAACGAAAATTGCCAGAATAATAAGCTATTGGGATTCCACAGGATTTGTCTTTAAGCAATTTAAAAAAATACAACCTACTTCATATCAAAAAACTCTGCGAAAAATCGTTAATGACACCTTCACCCTTGATCGTTTTTTAAATAATCGTTACTTCTATCAGGTCTAATAATACACCATTAAAGGGCACAAAATATGTTTTATATTAAATTGTATAGGGCCTTGATAGTCACCTTCACCAATGCGTTACTGATTGTGCTATTCACAACCCAATGTATTGCAGGGCAAACCATTGAGCCGGTCCTCCGGGGCAAAGATCCACTGCCGGATGCACTTAAAGGCCCGGGGATTGAAAGCCTTGATGCACTTGGAGATACACCGGCAAATGAAAAGATGAAAAGTGAAAGTGAGATTCAAGGAATGTTTCTACAAGCTTTGGGTATGGATGATGCTGTCCAAGCCCTGTATCTTATCTCAAAAGGGGCACAGGTTAACCTGCCCCTTTCTGACACAGGAGCTACGGCATTGATGCTGGCTCAATCTCTTTCCATGGTCCGAATGCTTGTTTCAAAAGGTGCGGATATCAATACTCAGGATAACCAGAACGGCACAGCCTTGCACTATGCCGTCACAAGACCGGCTGCAAAAAAAATTGTGCCCTTTCTCGTAAAGTCCGGTGCCGACATCAACGCCCGGGGTTGGGAAAATGAAACACCATTCAATATTGCCATCGGTTATCTTAATGAAACCAGAACCAAGGATTTGGAAATATTAAAACTGCTGGCAGAATTAGGTGCAGACATTAACGCCCCGGACAATAATGGTTACACTGGGCTCCACAAAATTTGGTGATTTAACCCTTTTACCTGAAGGATATACTGAATCCAGGAATTTTGATCATGGTTTGACCAAAGATAAATATAAGGTAATCCAATTCACGGATTTAGACTTAAAAAAACATACTATCGTTTACCACGGAGAACTACTATTCAAAAGGATATAGAGCGTGTTTGAAAACGATTAATTTCTCTGGTTGGAAACTATTTCGTTATTGATCGTTTATAAAAAAAAGTATTTTGTGAAAGTTAATGTTAAATCAAACGGCAAAGGATAAATATAATGAAACAGGTCGTCGGAGTGGTGCTGGTGTTATTTACAGTTATGATGATGGTGATTGACGTAAATGCAGAAAGCCTTGCTGAACTGGAAAAAAAGTATAACAGCTATAAAAATTTCGTAGTAGATTCTAATGCTATCATAATTCCAGATGATTACATAGATTTTTTTGATGGAGGATTGACGGGTAGGTGCTTTGAAGACCTGATACCAGGCATTAAAAATAGAAATGTATTTGAAGAACACGTCATGGAATGTGTCATGGCAAATCCAATGATATCCCCTCAGGCCTATGACGCTTTTATGTTTTCGATTGTTGCAGGTTCGAACTCAATAAAAAATGACCTTATAAAAAATGATATTCCAGAACTCCAAAGAAAGATTGCACAATTAAAACAACAGCAGAATAATGGTTCAAACTCAGGTGGTTCATTCAGAGAAACGATGGACAATTTGACGTCGGATTCGCACCTTAGCAGTAACTCTTTCAGCAATATTGATAGTGTGGTTTCAGATCCTAACCAAAGCGGTACATCTATCTCTTCATCCCAGATATCAGCTTTTGACAGGGGATGGGATGATAGTTCAAACAGTGGATATGGTGGCGGTTGCCCAAAAGTCAAACCTGGTAACAAAACGCAGTTTAAAATATATCCAAACGGTCAAAATTCGGGAAGGACCTACCTTTCATGCGGATATTTCAGGGATGGGGATATCAATTACGAAAAACATTATAAACAAGGCAAGCTCGACGGAAAGTCTATTGTTTGGGCCAAAAAGAATGGGACTCATTATGTTCGAGAAAGATCAAACTACTCACAGGGCAGATTAAACGGGCTCAAGGAGGATTATAAAATATCAAGATCCGGGGCAATCTACAGACAGCATATGAAAACATATTCAAATGGTGTAGAACATGGTGATTCTGTATTGTATTATGATAACGGGCAGCCTGACACAGAAACAAACTTTTTTAATGGTAAACCCACGATTAAGTACAAATATGATAAAGATGGATCACTCTTATCTTGTACCAAATATGGAGCCGATGGGAGAGCAATAGATTGTAAAACGGGAAAGCGTAGATAGCTCTCCTACACAATTTGCGAAATCAAGCAGGCATAAATGGTATTCAATAACTAACAATCGTCTTGCTTAAAGTTTTATCCAATCATCAATTTCGATAAAATCACCCGCGATACTGTAATACGGCTTCCCGTTCATTGGGGGCCTGAGAGATATCCTATATGTTTTTTCAGAGCCATTTGTACAATTCCAAACATTGGCTTTCGGAGTACAGATATGTTTTCTGTGAACATTCCACACTCGGACTTTTCCTAAGATACCATTGTTTATCTGACTTGACAGCACCGTATAAACAGTTGTCATGGAATACGGTTTCCCTTTGTCTGTAAACTGCTGTATTAAAGAGGCCACATATCGGCCTCCTTGTCGCTGAAAAGTAATTTGATTGTTTCTGTTTTTCGGGTCAACCCAGGTTCCCAATAGAAAATCTTCCTCAACCACACCATCTTTGGAAGGGGTGTAGTCGGTGTCACTTTCCGATCCACTTGCTTTTACACCAAGAAGAGAAACCTGATTCAGCATCATTGGCAGGTTGATGGTTAAAGGGTCTATGCCGTATCGTTCCTGCATAAATGCGTCTGACTTCCCCAGGGTTTCAATACTGTATTTTTCAATGAGCATCCTGTCGCTGAGGGGCGATCCATCTTTAGGGCTTTGGTAATTGTGAATCCGGGCGAGTCCCTTCAGGAACATGAGACATTGTCTATTAAGTTCATCAAATTGATCTTTAAATTGCGGATTCAGGGCGGAATACTTTAATTGGCGACGCATTGTCAAACCCAGAAGTCCGGCCAATGCGAAGGGCCTGTTATTGAGGGCGTAATCCAGATTAGAGTTCATCATTTTAAGATAGCCCTGTTCACATTGATTTAACAAAGTTTGTAACGCCGGTGAGGCCTCCAGTTCCTGGGCATTGACAATTTGTGGCCACAAGGACGAAAGCATGAAAAGAAAAAAGACAGGAACCATGATGCGCTTACTTTTGGCCATAAATATTTTCCTAATGCGATTCAGTTTAGTTTGACTCATATACTTTCCGCTCGATTGTTCTATTCGTACCATTACGAATTATACTTTTCAATGGAATTGCTATAAAGTTGCCTGCAAGGAAACAATCCCTGTGTCAAAATGAGGAATGCCAAGGTATTGACTTATGGTATAATGGCTTAGATTTTCGATGAAAGTCCGACCACAAAATATGCCCCCCCCCCCCCCCCGATGACCGGAAAGGGTTATACATTATCCTGTCTTTTCTTAGGCTGAAAAGGTCACTTTTCAACATATTTGTAGTATGTATGCATAACCGTCGTATTATGAAGTGCGCCTTGGTACCACGCCACACCAAAAGTATTACAAACTCCAAAATAATTATTACGATCCTGTATATAGTTAATTTCAAATTTGAAATTTTTCAATCCAGCACGCATAAAACAAAACCCAAAACTCATCTTTTTTCACATATTAATATTTACGTTATTTCAAATAATTAGAAGCCAACCGCTTTAATAACTTCCTTTTCCAACGCCCTTTTTTATTCGCTTCGGCCCGGCCTTTGCATTACCCCTGCAACAGAGTAATACTTTTTTATTAAAACGTAATAATTATCAGGAGAAACGATGAAACTTAAATTCAGAGTACTTATGACCTTAATGTGTCTGTTTATTGTTTTGGGCAGCGCCCAGGCTGAACCCTTGAAAATCGCCTACAGTGACTGGCCAGGCTGGATCGCCTGGGATATTGGTGTCAGAAATGGTTTTTTTAAAAAGCATGGGGTTGATGTTGAACTCAAATGGTTTGAATATATGGCGTCAATGGATGCATTTGCCGCCGGAAAAGTGGATGCCGTATGCGTGACAAACGGCGATGCCCTGATCCTGAACGCCACGGGTACGCGCAACATTATGATTCTGATCAATGATATCAGTAATGGAAATGATAAAATTGTGGCTGCCCCGGGCATTGAATCCGTTAAGGCGCTGAAAGGCCGTAAAATAGGGGTGGAGATCGGTTGTGTCAGCCATCTGCTGCTGATCAATGCTCTTAAAGACAACGGCATGACTGAAAAAGATGTCACCCTGGTGAATGTTCCCACCCACCAGACCGCCCAGGTTCTGGCATCCGGCGATGTGGATGCCATTGTTGCATGGCAGCCCAATTCAGGGCAGGCCCTTAAATCCGTACATGGTTCTTCACAGGTTTACACCAGTGCCAATGCCCCGGGTCTGATTTATGACACCCTGGCCGTATCCCTTAATTCCATTTTGGAACGCCGTGCAGACTGGCAAAACGTTGTGGCTGCCTGGTATGACATTGTCGCTTACATGAAAGATCCGGCCAACACCACGCAAATGCTTGAAATCCTTTCCTCCCGTGTGGCCCTGACCCCTGAAGAGTATGCACCCTTTCTCAAAGGGACCAAAATTTTCACCCTGGAAGAGGCGGCAGCCGCCTTCAAACCCGGTGATGGATTTTCAAGCCTGTACGGCTCCAGCGATATTTCAGACAAATTCATGATTGCCAATAAAGTGTACGACAAGCCTGTTAACACCAAAAAGGTCATTGACCCGTCATTCACCAACGCGTTGATGAAATAAGGAAACAAATTCCATGACCTGGCTTTCAATTCAAAAACCGCTTGCGCCCAAAAAACGAGCAGTGTTGATTTTACTCTCCTTCGTCCTTCCCCTGCTGGTATGGTCGGCGGTCAGCTACCTGCCCTTTGTATGGCACCCGATGATGGAGATCCAGTCCGCCGGAGACAGTCTTTATTTTGAAGAAGGCCAGCGGGTCCGGCGCACGCTCTTTGCGGCAGAAAACAGCCGGATCAACCAAAGTGGCGGGAAAAAAGCAACGGGAAGGCGTGTCAATCCGGTATACCTTCCGCCGCCCCATAAGGTGCTGACAGCAGTCTACACCTCTTTTAAAGCCGAACCCCGCAGACCGGGAGATCCCTGGCTCCATGAAAGTCTGGCCCATAGTATCCGGGTAGTGTTTTACGGATTCTTGCTCTCTTCCATCATTGGTGTACCCTTAGGCATCATCTGCGGCGTATTTGATTTTTTCTCAAAGCTGACAGAGCCGTTTATGGAATTTTTCAGATATATGCCGGCACCGGTATTTGGGGCCCTGGCAGTGGCGGTTTTAGGCATTAACGATGCCCCCAAAATTGCCATTATTTTTATCGGCACTTTTTTTCAGCAGGTGCTGGTGATTGGCAACACCACGCGTCTGCTGCCGCCGGCCTTGCTGGAAGCGGCACAGACACTGGGGGCCCGTGGCGGCACCCTGTTTAGAAAAGTGGTGCTGCCGGCCATTGCCCCCCATGTGTTCCTGGATATGCGCATCTTGCTGGGCTGGGCATGGACCTACCTCATTGTCGCCGAAGTGGTCGGCACCAGCACCGGCATCACCTGGTTCATCAACCAGCAGGCCAAGTACCGCATTTATGAAAATGTGTATGCCGCCATCCTTATCATCGGATTTATCGGGTTGTCCACCGATATGCTGCTGGCCTGGATCGGACGGAATGTGTTTGTCTGGAACGGCGGGCGGCGCAACACGTTTTTCCAAATGCTCGTTGAAACCCTTACCGGCCCCAGGGACACCACATTCACTTTTCTAAACAAAAGAGACACAAGATATGAACGCATTGACATTACCTAGCTATAAAGACCAGAGCCCAAAGGTTGCAGACCGGTTCAAACGGATAAAACAGCGGGATGTCATTCTTGAGGCCGACAATATTACCAAAGTGTTCAATTCTGAAATCGGAGACATCACCGCCCTTGAATCCGTATCCTTCAAGGCCTACCGGCGGGAATTTCTCTCGGTAATCGGCGCATCCGGGTGCGGAAAATCCACATTGATCCGTATTTTATCCGGTCTTGAGACAGTCACATCCGGACAGGTGCTGCTGGACGGCAGAAAAGTGGAAAAACCCGGGCCTGAAAGGGGGATGGTGTTTCAGGGCTATACCCTGTTTCCCTGGCTGACGGTCAAAAAGAATGTGATGTTCGGCCTGGAGGTTGCCGGAAAAAGCCAGGCAGAGTCCGAAGCCATGCAGTGGATCGACATGGTGGGCTTGGATCGATTTGCCGATCACTATCCCGGTCAGCTCTCCGGCGGCATGCAGCAGCGGGTAGCCATTGCCCGGGCCCTGGCCAACCAGCCCAGGGTGCTGTTGATGGATGAACCCTTTGGCGCCCTGGATGCCCAGACACGGGCGAAAATGCAGTCCTATCTGCTTCAGATCTGGCAGAATGTGGATATCACCATCATTTTCATCACCCATGATTTGGATGAAGCCGTCTACCTGTCGGACCGAATTTTGGTACTGGACAACCATCCGGGTCGCGTCAAGGAGATGATCGAGGTGCCGGTGGAACAGCCGCGCTCGGTCAAACAGCACCTGAACCCGGAATTTCTGGCCACCAAGGCACATATTGAAAACCTGATTCATCCACACAGGGATGAAGAGGACCGGCTTCCCATCATCCGCCTGACCCAGGTCAATGATGATATTTTGTAGCCGGCATGGGAAAAGGAAAAAGAGACCATGAGTAGCTCAACCAACGATAAAACCCAAAGAATCAGTGTTTCGCTACCGGTTCAGCTGACAGCGGAATTGGACAGGATGGTTGTGGACGGTGGCTACCGGAACCGCAGCCAGGCCATGGCACAGATGATCCGCAATACCCTTCTGGATCACTACGAACAAAGCGGCAGTCGTGTTATGGCCGGAACAATTACCCTGATCTATAACGAGGCACAGGCGGATCTGAAAACCCGTTTAGTCAATATTCAGCGACATCATATTGATTCGGTGATTTCCTGCCTCAATGTGTTGCTTGAAAAAAATTATTCCCTTGAAGTGCTTCTGGTGCAGGGTCCGGTGGATACCCTGAACAAAATCGTCAAAGAGATACGGGCCTGCAAGGGCGTTGAAAACTGTAAACTGGTACTTTCATCTGCACTGATGCCGCCAATTCATGAAAAAACAGGAGTACATAATGACTAACAAACAATCCCAAAACAATGAAACATCCGGAAAACTGCGCTTTGAAACCATCGTTCCAGGCGGGTGGAACTGGTCCCATATTATTAAAAAAGGCTCATCCGTTCGGCTCACCGATCTGGAAGGCGGTGCCAATGCATCCGCGCTTTTCTATAATGCCGCCAATCCCAGTGAGCGCTACAATATGGGAGATACGCTTAAAATTCAGCACATTTCATATATTACCCGGGGGCACTGCATCTATTCGGACATGGGCCGAATTCTCATGTCAGTCATTGAGGACACCTGCGGGTGGAACGATGTGATCTGCGGGGTGACCGATGCCGCCATGATCAAGGCCCGCTTCGGCAGTAAGGCATACCAAGACCATCACAACGACTTTTACCGCAACGGTTACGATTCGTTGATGGTGGAACTTGCAAAGCATGCCCTTGGCCCCAGGGATTTTACCGAAACCATCAATTTTTTCACAAAAGTCGGGGTGTCTGATAATGGGGATCTCTTTTTTGTTGAAGACGTTTCAACGCCCGGCAGCAGCGTCACGCTCAGGGCTGAAATGGACACCCTTCTGGTGCTGGACACCGGCATGCACCCCCTGAATCCCACAGGCGACTATGTAAGAAAGCCCGTAAAATTAACCGTCATGGATTGCCCCCCTGCAAGTCTGGATGATTCCTGCCGCACATTCTGCCCCGAAAATGAGAGAGGGTTTATCAATACAGAACAGTACCATTTATAAAACCGGATCATCGAGTGAAAGGAAACACAATGACCATCCCACTAACACAAAGCCCTCTGGACACCCAGGATGCCGTATTTACCCATACTGTTGCTGCCGGGGACGGCTGGATGCATCTTTTGAAAAAAGGACAGACCCTTCGGATTACAGACCTTCACGGCAACCAGGCCGTGGACACCATTTTTTTTAACGCGGACAACACCAACGAGCGCTACCATGCCGCCAATACCATGAGAGAACAAAAAAATGTATATATCTCCACGGGCACAAACATTCGCTCCAGTGAAAATAATGTCATGCTGACGGTCACCGCAGATACCTGCGGCCGTCATGACACATTAGGCAGCGCCTGCTCATGCGAAAGCAACACTGTTAGATATGATTTTTACAGACGGTATATGCATTCGTGCAGGGATATCTTTTTAAAGACGCTTCTGGATTGGGGCAACGGCATGGACAAACGTGACCAGGTCTGCAATATCAACTTTTTCATGAACGTGCCGGTGAACCCGGAAGGCGGTTCAAATTTTGAAGACGGCATTTCCCAGCCCATGAAATATGTGGAGATGACGGCCAAAATGAACATCCTTGTGCTGGTTTCCAACTGTCCCCAGCTCAACAATCCGTGTAATGCATATAACCCCACGCCCGTGGAAATGACCATCTGGAATCCTGCCTGAAAGGGACTGTAATTATGTTCAGCAAAGTATTAGTTGCCAACCGGGGTGAGATTGCCTGCAGAATCATCCGCACCCTGAAAAAAATGAATATTGCCTCGGTGGCGGTTTATTCGGACGCCGACGCCCATGCCATGCATGTGATGGAAGCAGACGAGAGCATCCTGATCGGCCCTTCGCCGGCTGCGGAGAGTTACTTGAATACGGAACGTATTTTGTCGGCCGCCCGGGAGTGTGGTGCCCAGGCTATCCATCCGGGCTATGGTTTTTTAAGCGAAAATGCTGATTTTGCCGGCCGGTGCGCCCAGGCAGGGATCTCTTTCATCGGTCCAAGTGACACCCATATCCGGGAATTTGGCCTGAAACATCGCGCCAGGGAATTGGCCGAGCAATTTGATGTACCGCTGGTGCCGGGCTCACCACTTCTATCATCGTTGAATGACGCCCTTGGGGCCGCAACAGACATTGGCTATCCCGTCATGCTTAAAAGCACCTCAGGCGGCGGTGGTATCGGCATGGCCCTTTGCCAATCAGACGAAGACCTGTCCGAAGCCTGGGACCGGATCAAACGGCTGAGCGAAAATAATTTCAACGATGGCGGGCTTTTTCTTGAAAAATACATTGCAGCCGCCCGGCACATCGAAGTTCAGGTATTTGGAGACGGCCAGGGTAACGCCCTGATCCTTGGAGACCGGGACTGTTCGGTTCAGCGAAGAAATCAAAAGGTTATCGAAGAGACCCCGGCCCCGGGATTGTCTGACGCGCTTCGCCAAAATCTTCACTCCGCCGCCCGGCGCCTGGCCCAAGGCGTTGGCTATCAATCGGCGGGCACCGTGGAGTTTGTTTACGATACCCAAACCCACCAATTTTATTTTCTGGAGGTTAACACACGGCTTCAGGTGGAGCATTGCGTTACCGAAGCGGTTTTTGGTGTTGACCTGGTGGCATGGATGATACAGCTTGCCGCAGGTGATCTGCCGTCCTTGAACCGTCTGACACTGGAACCTTCGGGTGCCGCCATTGAGGCGCGGATTTACGCTGAGGACCCCGGAAAAGCGTTTCAACCCAGCACCGGACTTCTAACACAGGTTGTTTTCCCTGAGTCTGCCCGGGTGGATAGTTGGGTGGTGACCGGCACCTTTGTATCCGCTTTTTATGACCCGCTTCTATCCAAGGTGATCGTCCATGGCAAATCCCGCGAGGACGCGGTGTGCGCACTGAAGACCGCACTGGCCGAAACCCGCCTGAAAGGCATTGAAACCAATCTTCATCTTTTGCGCAGCATCTGTGAGTTTCCCGCATTCCAACAGGGAACATATACCACCCGGATTCTGGACAACTACGCCTACCATGCCCCCACCATTTGCGTGGATGCGCCGGGTATGCAGACCACGGTGCAGGACTTTCCGGGCCGTGTCGGATACTGGGCTGTGGGGGTACCGCCCTCCGGCCCCATGGATATGCTGAACCACTGCCTGGCCAACCGGATTGCCGGAAATCCCCCGGAGGCCGCCGCCCTTGAGATCACGGTCAAAGGCCCGGATCTGACCTTTAACGCAGAGACGATTTTTGTGCTGACCGGCGCAGACATCCAGGCTACCCTGGACGGTGACCCCGTACCACGATATTCACCCGTGACCGCGCCGGCCGGGTCTGTGCTGAAAAGCGGCATTGCCGTGGATGGTCAACGGGCCTGTCTGGCCGTGCGGGGCGGCATTGATGTGCCCCTGTATATGGGCAGCCGGGCCACATTCACCCTGGGGCAGTTCGGCGGCCATGGCGGCCGCAGCCTTCAGACCGGCGATGTGCTTTGGACGGGAACCCTTTCGGCATCCAAGCCCCGGGCTTTGGAACAGTCCCAATGGCCGGAATTGACAGACCACTGGGAGATTGGCGTATTGTACGGCCCCCACGGTGCCCCCGATTTTTTCACATCCAAAGATATGGAGACGTTTTTCAACACAGAGTGGGAAGTCCATTATAACTCGTCACGCACCGGTGTCCGCCTTATCGGGCCGGGGCCGGAATGGGCCAGGCAGGATGGCGGAGAGGCCGGCCTGCACCCGTCGAATATCCATGACACGCCCTATGCGGTGGGGGCGGTGGATTATACCGGCGACATGCCGGTGATATTAGGGCCGGATGGTCCCAGTCTTGGCGGCTTTGTATGTCCGGTGACCATTGTCCAGGCAGAATTGTGGAAAACCGGGCAGCTCAAAGCCGGCAGCCGGGTGCGGTTCCGCCTGCTCACGCCCGAAGACGCCCAGGCCCTTGAAGAACAGCAGCAAGCATTGATCCAGGACCTTTGCCTGCCAGACCCAGTGGCCCCGGTTAAGGGGAAGGCGTTTACCAGTACGGAAACGGCCATCATTCACGAATTTTCGATTGACGGCGACATCCAGGTGGTCTGCCGAAGAGCCGGGGATAAAAACCTGCTCATCGAATTTGGCGAACCTGTGCTGGATCTGACCCTTCGGTTTCATGTCCATTCCCTGATGCTGGCACTGGAGGAAAAACAACTGAACGGCATCCTGGATCTGACCCCCGGCATCAGGTCTTTGCAGATCCATTACGACAACCGGGTGCAACCCCTGGACGCCTTACTGCAGACCATTGAATCGGTTCAAAAAACCCTTTCCGGTCGTCAGAACCGAAAAGTTCCGGCCCGAATCGTCCATCTGCCCTTAAGCTGGGACGATCCAGCCACCCACCAGGCCATTGAGCGCTATACCCAATCAGTCCGGCCCGATGCCCCCTGGTGCCCGTCCAATATTGAATTTATCCGCCGCATCAACGGCCTGGACAGCATTGAGGATGTGAAAAACATACTGTTCAAAGCCAGTTATCTGGTAATGGGCCTGGGCGATGTTTACCTGGGCGCGCCGGTGGCCACGCCTCTGGATCCAAGATACAGGCTGGTCACCACAAAATATAATCCCGCCCGGACCTGGACCCCGGAAAATGCCGTTGGGATCGGCGGGGCCTATTTGTGCGTCTATGGCATGGAAGGACCTGGTGGTTACCAATTTGTGGGCCGCACCGTTCAGATGTGGAACCGTTATCATGAGACCAAGGAATTCAAACCGGGTAAGCCCTGGCTGCTGAGATTTTTTGACCAGATCCGCTTTTATCCGGTGGACCACGATACCTTGATGGAGATGCGAAAAAATCTGCCTTACGGCCTGGCCGGTCTCCGTATTGACGAAAGCGAATTCGACCTGGATGCTTATGAAGCGTTTCTGGCTGAAAACAAAGAGAGCATTCAGCAGTTCAAAGACAAACAGCAGGCCGCTTTTGAAGCGGAACGCCGGCAGTGGATAGAAAACGGTCAGCTCAATTTCAGCAGCGAAGTCCCGGAGCACGAAGAAAAGGCAGAGACCGTGCAGGTGATGCCCGGATGTGAAACCGTTGACAGTGCCGTTTCCGGAAGTCTTTGGAAATTGCAGGTCAAAGAGGGAGATGCCGTCAAAGTTGGGGAAACCATTGCCATCCTTGAATGCATGAAAATGGAAGTGAATCTCAAATCCTGCTGCAACGGCAAAGTTAGCCAGATTTTTTGTTCACCCGGAGACTTGATATCTTCCGGCCAGCAACTAATCTCCATTAAACCCTGTCAAGGAGCCGCCTAAGGCGGCTGAGCCGCAGAAACTAGAGACAAGAAACTGGAAACAAGAAAAAAGGAATTTGCCAATTTCTTGTTTTTTTGTTGCAAAAACTGAGGAGTAAGGCACTAATGAATTTGACTATTGAACATTTGCAAAGGTGTTATAAAGACCGTACCCTGACCCCTGAAAACCTGATTCACAAGCTGATCCAAATCTGCCGGGAGGACCAAAAAAATGTCTGGATCCGCCTGTTAACCGAAGATGAGATTGCGCCTTTCCTTAAAAACCTCGAAGGAGAGACGCCTGAGACCCTGCCGCTGTTCGGCATCCCTTTTGCCATTAAGGACAATATTGATCTGGCAGGTATTCCCACCACCGCAGGATGCCCGGAATACACCTACACACCGGAAAAATCCGCTTTCGTGGTTGAACAGTTAATCAATGCCGGTGCCATCCCCATGGGCAAAACCAACATGGATCAATTCGCCACAGGACTGGTGGGAACGCGTTCGCCATACGGCGCCTGCCGGAACAGCTTTCATCCGGATTACATTTCAGGCGGTTCCAGCAGCGGCTCGGCCGTTGCCCTGGCAAGCGGCATGTGCAGTTTTTCCCTGGGAACGGATACTGCCGGATCGGGAAGGGTCCCGGCCGCGTTTAATAATATCCTGGGTGTCAAACCCAGCAAGGGCCTGCTCAGTACCCAGGGGGTGGTTCCCGCCTGCCGCAGCCTGGACTGTGTATCGATTTTTGCCCTGTGTGCCCAAGATGCCGAAACAATTTTCCAAACTGCTGCGGTCTTTGATCCGGCAGATCCCTTTTCCCGGAAGGTACCCGCCACCCCGAAACAACCCTTCAATCAATCCAATTTTACCTTTGGCGTTCCTGCGGCAAAGAATCTTAACTTTTTTGGCAATCGGGCCTATGAACAGTATTTCAATAAAAGCATTGATATGCTGACAGACATGGGCGGCGCCTGTATTGAAATTGATTTTTCACCGTTTCTTGATGCGGCACAGTTGCTGTACGAAGGTCCATGGGTGGCGGAACGAACCCTTGCCGTAGGTAATTTTCTGTTGGAACACCCAAACGCAGGCGTCCCTGTGACCCGTCAGATCATCTGCGACGGCAAACCATGGACAGCAGAGGCCGTTTTTTCTTGCCTTTATAAGTTGCAGGCGCTTAAACAAAAGACCGATGCCGTCTTAGATACCGTTGATTTTCTAGTCACCCCCACGGCCGGCACCTGTTATACCATTAATGCGGTGAATGCCGACCCTGTGCGGCTGAACAGCAATTTAGGATATTATACCAATTATATGAACCTGCTGGACTACTGCAGCTTAGCCGTTCCCACGGCCATGACAGAAACCGTACCCTTTGGTGTCACCCTTGTGGGCCAAACCTTTGAGGATTTGCGGCTGCTTCAGGCGGGTGCATGTCTGCATGCTCAGGCGGCCCTTCCCATGGGCTGCGGGCCGGATGCGCCCCCGCCGCTGCCTGCAAAATCTTTATCCAGTGAAACCGTGCAGGTTGCGGTCTGTGGCGCCCACCTTGAAGGATTGCCCCTCCACCACCAGCTAATCGACCTGGACGCGGTCCTGTTACAAAAAACCCATACGGCTGACGCCTATCGTATGTTTGCCCTGAAAAGCGACCCGCCAAAACCCGGCTTGATCCGTGATGAACACAGAGGCGCAGCCATTGAAGTGGAAATTTATGCGCTTTCGGTGTCGGCCTTTGGCCAATTTGTCCAACAGATCCCCCACCCGCTGGGTATTGGAAAATTGGAACTATCCGACGGCACCTGGGTTTCAGGCTTTATCGCAGAGCCGATTGTAATGGAATCCGGCTGTGAAATCACACAATATGGCGGCTGGCGGGCCTATCTTAAGCCCTGTAAAAAAATTCGGCGAAATCAGAGAGCCTCAAAGAAAGGGACCCGGCAACAATAGCAACCTATCCCAAGATTTAATACTTTCTCAAGGCTCTTCTTGATGCTTTGTCTACCAATGTAAAAAAACGCTCTGCCTCATTTTTCAACCGGGATGGCTTATGGCCTTTGACTTTTTTGAATTCACAATCCAGTTGCTCTGATAAATAGAAGAATTCTTTATACAGAGCACTGTTTTTAATGGGCTTATTCTTCTTCGATAAATAATCATTTATCTCAAGTTGTTTACGCCTTGCCTTAAGCCCGATAATGTTCTGGGAATCCGTATACACAATGATTGTGCCGACAGGTTTTTGAATTGAAGTCAATGCCCAGATCAAGGCCTGGAGTTCCAGTTTGGCTGAGCTGGTGTGTTCAAATTTTTTTACCTTAACATCTGCTTTAAAGGATTCTGAATACGGCATCTCTCGCAACACAGCAAGGTATGCCCCATATCCGACGTTTGATTTGGGATTCACACTGCCATCGGTGAATAGCCGTAAGATTGTCATTTAAATATCGGATAGCCACTTGTTTAAGTGGTTGGCAAACTTACTCGTATTCTTTTGATTCATCGGCGCCGGCCCGCCGGTATCAACGCCACTATCCCTTAAACTTTCCTTGAACGCCCTCATTCTCAGCTGCTCCTGAATTGACTTATTGGAATAAAGATGCCCTCTGGGATTAAGGGCATAACCCTCCTTTTCCAAAACTTGAGCTGCCAACGGTATATCAGCAGTAATCACCAAATCACCCGCATCAAGTAACTCAAGAATCCTGTTATCGGCCTCGTCAAACCCAGTGGAGACCCGGAGAAATGTGATATAGTTTCGCTGGGGTATTTTCATGGGATGATTAGCAACCATAGTTAACTCCACACGGGTCCGATCGGCTGCCTTGAACAAAATATTTTTAATCACCCCTGGGCATGCATCGGCATCCACCCATATTTTCATGTATGACCCCTTTGCTTCTACAGTTAATTGAACTTCAGATAGAGCCTTTCCGCTTAATCCAATTTGTAAAATATCATGGTAATCGCGAGTTGTCCCAGGGAGTTACATGCTCATTATCTGTTCCAGGCCTTAACTCAAGCTGAAGTCCTTTTAAAAAATTACGCAACATCTGGTTTTTGCATTCTCTGTAATGCTTATGCCCGGGTTTCCGGAAAAAAGCGCTTAATTCATGTTTGCTGATTTGCAAACCCGCCAGGGTTAAAACCCTGATCATATCCTCTGTCTTGAAGTTTACAGCAATCTTCAGCTTCTTTAAAATAGCGTTATTATTTAATACCTGTTCAGGCACAGGTTGCGCGCCTTCTTTTTTTCCCCGTTTATGATTGATCAATCCATTCAAAAAGACAGCCAGCTCTGTATCCGTGCAATTTTTACAAGCGGGATCATTCTCTTTTTTCAGCCAGTCACTGACCTGGCCCCGAGACACCTCATGCCCGGCTTGTCCAAAAATAGAGATCATATCTGAATCACTGAAATCAAAGATATATCGAATCCTGCGTAACACATCATTTTTATTCATTTATTACTTTGTCCCTTATTATTTGTTTCTATCTTCATGATCTCTACTCTTTTTTTGAATGGTATAATGTTCATTTTTTTTCCTTACATCCCTATCAACCATACTACAGCGGGGATGTAAAACAAAGCAAAAATTGTGCCCAAGAGCACTGTTGTTGCAGCTTTTTCGGGTTGTACGTTAAGCTGTGCGGAAAATGCAACGACATTTGCGGCTGATGGGACAATGGATATTAGCACGATCAGGTGGTAAATATCTGTTGTGAACATGTGTAATACCACGCTATCGAACCAAATAAACAGACCTCCTAATAATGGTATTGCTAAAAATTTTCCAATAAAGACCAGAACTGTGAGCTTCAGGTCAAAGACGAGGGCTTTCATGCTCCCTAGCACAACGCCTATAATCATCATGCCTGTTATGACATAACATCCTTTAACATGCGTCCAATATGTCCAAAACATTTCTGGAAGTTCCATATCCATTGCATTGACGATAAGGGCTGTTGCTATGGCATAGATAGAAGGGAATTTGAACAGCTTTATTAAGCTATCCCGTACACTGAAATTGCCTCTGGCAGCAATATAATAGCCTATTGTTGCCTCGAAAACGGACAGTCCCAGCAGCATAAAAACATAAATTGCCACCTTATCCGCATCAAAAAACAGGAGAACCAAAGGCAAACCAAAATAACCGGCATTGCCCATCGCAGAACAAAGAGCCATTAAGTTAGCCCTGCTGTCTTTTTTGTATATGCGCTTGCCCAGGGCGTAAAAGCTCAAGGCGGTTATTGTGTTAGCGACATAAAGGAAGGCCGGTAACATAATATATGACGGTTTGAACTCCATGTTGGAGACAAAGCCAAATATGACAACGGGAAGGAAAAAGTAAATGGATAGAGAAGCCATAGTTCGGCTATCTACTTTAAAAGTGCGTCCAGCGAAATATCCGGCTGCGATAAGGGCATAAAGAGGTAACAAGTTGATAAATAATGAGATAAAAGAAGCCATTCAATTTTTGCCTTTTCCAATATTGATTTAGCCTATCACCTAAAAGTTGCAAGCGCCCTATAGCCGGATATGCAAGACATCGGACATGTCGCCGTAGTGGAAAATAACAGAAAAATAGGGGACCGGCCACGTTTTTGCGTTTTAGCTTCTAAAACGTGGTCTGTCCCTTATTTTGAAGTTGGGCAAATTAACAAAAACTTCATCATCGAGTATAAGTTTTGTTTGTAATGAAGGGGAAATTATATCATTTCAATAAATGCTTCGATTCTGACCCGAAGCTGTTCTGTGTCTGACTCTGAGTAATCTGTCTCAATATGCAGGTAAGGAAGCGAAAACCGGTCGGATACGAATTCTTGGATTTTGTGTGCCTCTATATTATAGGTATGGCAAGCTTGCCAGGTCAGATCCACCACACCGTCGATGGAGAATTCCGAGATCATCTCTTCCAATAATTCAAACCGGCCGGGATTGGGACTCATGACAGAACAGGGGATGGAAAGATATTGCTCTGCCAGTGCTGTAATCGGATCTTTATTTTCATCCACCTGAAACGCTTTTTTATAACCGCTGCAATTTTCAAATGCCACAACACTGGCACCTGACTCCTCTAATATATTGACTATTTTGTCCGACCCTAAACCAATGGGTACTCCGGTC
Organism: uncultured Desulfobacter sp.; assembly: GCF_963666695.1. Lineage (GTDB taxonomy): Bacteria > Desulfobacterota > Desulfobacteria > Desulfobacterales > Desulfobacteraceae > Desulfobacter. Next base: position 40,302 of record NZ_OY762947.1, on the reverse strand, counting down.
AAAAGGATCCTTGGTGTGCCGGGAGTATATGGGGTTTGATTATTTAGACTCAGGGTTTCACAAACATCTGAAATCTCGTTCATGATGGCAATGCCCTTTTCCTTGTCGGCAAAAAAACCGGTTTTAAACAGAACCTCCAGCAGTTCCATTCCGGTCAGGGGGGAAGGGTTCGCTTTGGTTACATCCATCAATCTTTTCAGGGCTCTTCTCTCACGGTTCAGCAATCTAATTGCGTCACTGATATCCTGGGATGTAATGGTTTTTCCGGTCAGGTTTTCCACCTCTTGTTTCAGCTGCTCAATTTCCTTTTTCCAAGGGGCTAAAAAAAGATCAATCTTCTGCTGCTGAGGTAACTGGAGCACATGAACCGGCTTTATTTCATTCATCAGCTCAAACATTTTCTTTTTACCGTCACACGTTGTGTCTGCAACTATCAGGTCTGAAAATTTAAAAAACGGGCAGGTATGTGACGCTGCAAACCCATAGCTGCTTTTAATCAGGGGGCACAGGTTTCTGGGAAGGACTTCCTCAGCCGCCTCAATGGGGTCCTGGCGTGTACCGCATAACGGCAGCGGGATGGCATTGGCGGCTACGGCCAGTTCGGTCGGCGCATATAGACAATAAAATCCGATCGCCTGATTACCTTTCTCCTTATGGGTTTCAATATCGATCAGATTTTGTTCCGTGATCTGTTGCAGTTTTTTAAGCAATTGGGCTTTCATGATTTTTAATCCTGTTTTTTAAAAGTAAATAGGTTCTTGAGCGGCGAGAAGTGCGGCATCTAAAGCGCCGTTCATTTCAGGTGATTTTGGAGCCCATAATGGATCTATAACCTATGTCTATGCCCGCACTGATCATCCGGCGTCTCTTTTTTAACATAGCAAAAATGGGCCAAGGATAATTTAAGCCCGATCAAAGAAGCAAATTGATTATTCAGATGAAAGCCTTCATGGTTATAAGGAATAACTATAAAACCTATTAAGTAACTAAAATCCTATTTTTGTAATTTTAGTTACTTATGAATGAAGGTGTACCGAATGTTACCGTATTACCCGGAAACTTTAGAACACTGGCAGCTACAACTGTTTCTTTTGGCCTAAGCGGTATTGATAGGTTCGGCTCTCGGTTTAGCATATCCCGATGCACATCGGAATAATTTAGCCCGCAATGCTTTTGTTAGTGAAGACTGCTTTCAGACAGGCTTGGGCGAGCTTGTATACCGGTAAGTTCTTGATGAACTATGTGGCAAATTGAAGAAAAAAATTTACAAACCTTCCCAGATGATGTTAATGATTTCAGCATTGATTTTTTCCATTTATTCGGATCTGCTTATTCTTACTTTTCGGATGTTATCTCGTTAGATAAGTGAATATGAAAGATAAACGGAAAATATAGGCCAACTTGTTCGGGTCCAAAAAAACAAAAATGAAATTGGTTAGATTGGACACATACAAAAAAGATAAATATTATCCACGTGTAGTCCGTGCTATTGCAAGAATATTGGAAAAATCGGATGTGGTTGCACCCGTGGATGTATTGATGGGAATGGGGAATCTTTCAAAACAAAATCATGATGCATGGAGAAGAGGACAAACTCCATATCTTGAACGTGTTTTTGAGGGAAGCCTCTCCAAAGCGAATCGAATTTTAAAAATTATCGGATTTCATGTACATGATTTGAATATGATCCCCAGAGAAACAGCTTACTTCAAAACAGGTAAAGGGAAAAAACATCCATTACGATTCTCAAAATCTGGAAATAAAAAGCTCGAAGAGGCATATTCGAAACATTATTATTGGAACCAATCGCAGGAAAAAAAGCAGGACGTTATTAAACGGACATAACCCGAGCCGTCGGGATAGGACTCCCCATCACTGAGGAGCCCTCCCACACCACCCGGCATACGGATCACGTACCAAGGCGGTTCGGCTGGTATGAATAGAATCGGTTGTAGGTTATCCCACCGATTTTATCGGGTTTTGGGCAAAGTCATGCTACGGAAATTTCGGCCACTGCTGCATTATTCCCGTAAAAGCCATTTACTTACTCACCACCACCATTTACCGAGGCCAATCGGCCCCGGCACCGTTCAGGCCTTCACCGGGGTGAGACCTCTCCACTTTTGTAAAGCTCGTTTCCACCGGCTACTATGCCGTCTGCTGACTTCTCCCATGCGGTCAAGGGTGGTTGCCCGGCCTTCAGCCGTTTTTACCGGCACATGGGAGACCTCCCGGGGTAAACACGTGTCTTTCGGTTCGTGAATGCCGGATTTACGGACATACCCTGCAATGGATAGAGGACTTCATCTTGTTGTGCAGACTCGTCCCGGTATGTGCGCCTCACATCCGATTCCTGTGCGTCATCCCGTACCTTCGCGGTACCTTGCCTTGGCGAGGCGGCTTCCTTCCGAAGCACCGTCACCGGTACCCCGTTGCACTACCGCTACACCCTTCACCTCCATCTGGCTGGATCTAAGACTTGCCAAATGTCTGGAAATCCACTACATTTGACTCACTTTTAAGAACACGTGCCGTGCCCGGCACACACCAATCGTTCCAGCGGACCCGCAAACAACGCGGGCCCCTGAACTCCACGTTCAATTGACGAATATGAAATCTATTGAAAAACTGATTATTGTATGGGGAATATTAGATCTTGCCGCTATAGCATGGTATGTTTGTCGGAAATTCTTCGATGGACAAATCCCATTCTATTCCGATTTTGCTAGTGCTAACGCGATATCTGTATCGTTCGGTGCTCCAATGCCCATACAGATTGCATCTATCTCAATATTTTTTTATATTTCGCTACTATTTTCTGGGTATTTCCTTATGAAACGCCACAAGTTTGGCGCGATAATAAGTTATATTCAATGTCCCTTTAGACTCCTTTCAATTATACCAATCTCAATATTCTTTCTGACATGGCCGATTAAACATGTATTTGGAATACCGCCTATAAATAAGGAACTATCTTTTATTCACCCTTCAATAATTGCCTTTATATCTTTAGTGCTATTGAGCGAGATTATAAAAACCACTACTGTAATTAGGTGGCATGTAATGATAAATAGAAGTGTATAACGAATCGTTTGAGAATCGACGCGCAAAAAACGCGCGCGTCTCAACTCAAACGTTCACGGCGGCTCCGCCGCCGTGAATCGCGGTGCTGACTTCGTCCAGAACCTTGTCCAATCGCCTCTGGCGCCTGAACAACGTACTGGACCGGTCACTGCACACCGATCAATCAAACTGCGTTTGCTTGATCGACGCACAGCGCCGGTCAGCAACGCGATTATGCTAAATAAAGGACCATAAAAAGTGACAGAAAATAAACAAAAATGTATCGAATTTTATAGAGCAACTGTTGACCTGGTAAAGGCAATGATTTGGCCAGCAGTTTTACTATTTATCTTTTTATACATTAAGGACCCAATTGTTTCTTCTTTAAACCATCTACCAGAAATAATAAAAAGTTCTCAAAAAATGACGGTCGGCACTGTTTCAATTGAAAGAAAATTGGAAGAAGCTGGCATCCCAGAAGACGTACGTAATGCACTGGCAAGACTATCCAGAGGAACTTTTATGTTTTTTCTTAAAAGTGGGGCAACTTGGCACTACCTTTCCGAAAACGGGGAGTCAACCGGTGACGCAAAGTATCTTCTTGATCTTAAAGAAGAAAAGCTCATAACCATCGACAAAACAGACCATTCACAATTCCCATTTAAATATACTCCAACACCATACGCCAAAAGTGCCTATGAAATAGTTCTTCACAACGTAATTCTTCAACTTGGCGTCAGTACAGCTGTCAGCAAATAACTATAAATCCTAACAAAGTAATCAACCGGACGCAGCAAAATGCGTTGCGCCCGTTATCTCAACCGTTAGAGTGTTGACTATGTCTATAAATCCAGACCCAAACACTTGTCAATTTAGGCGTTCACTATTTCTGTTATTGGTGATGCTGTTTTAGTTTTTATTAACGCGTAAACAAAGCCCGGCCTGAATATTTCCGAAGCGTCGCGGGAAACCGTACCCGTTGCACGATTTCCTCTTAGAGCCCCTAAATTCTTATCACCGGATCAGACTTGACACGTAAAAACTAAATTCCTATCATCCTTTGAATTTGGGTTTACATCAAGTCAGGGATAACCATATGAAAAAATATCCTTTTTTGGAAGAAATCGGTCTTGAAGTTCTTTATGAAAAAGACGGTGGATCGGAATTGGCACTTGATTTAACAGAAAAACACAGTACCTCCTGGGGATCCATGCACGGTGGTGTGACAATGACATTGTTGGATGTCTGTATGGCACGTGCTGCACGCTCAGCGGATCCGGAAGAGAGCGGGGCTGCGACCATTGAGTTGAAAGTCAGTTTTTTTCAACCCGGTGGCCGGATTGGTCAACGTGTGACCGCAAAAGGCCGTCTTTTACATAACTCAGGGCGGATGTTCTTCTGTGAAGGGGAGGTTTGGAATGATGAAAAACTAGTTGCCAAGGCGTTAGGTACTTTCAAAATCTTCCATACTGCAAAGCCGTCTAAGAGCTGAAAGAGTGCCCGTGCCCATAAGGTCAATCGGTTCATCACTGAGCGAAAACGCTGAAATTTTCTTGCAATCAATAATCACCAAATATAATCAATCCCTCTGAAATATTATTTTATTTAAAATCAGGCCTGACCCGGGCGCAATTTCTTTCAATGGCAAGGCCTGGCAGCCTGAAAGGGATTGTTTAATGCGGTTTAGATCGATATCTTTTTTCCCGAGTTTAAACAACTGGCCCATGATTAAACGGACCTGGTATCTTAAAAAACCAGATGCCTGAATCCTGAGCAGCCAGCTTTTTTCCGGAAAAAAACTGGCCTGGAATTCAGTGTTTTCTTCAATCCGGCAGACACGGATGTCACGTTCAAGGCAGGTTTTCGGGCCGGGTTTGGTGCAATATGAACCAAAATGATGCTGCCCTTCAAACAGCCTGGCACCCTGTTTCATCAATTCAATATCAAGATCTTCTGGAACCGTATGCATCATGGCCGCACAGAATGGATGGCTTTTGCATCCAAATGCGAACAGGTAAAGATATTCTTTTAATTTGGGAGAACGGATAATATTAAAAGTTCTGGATTTTTCTTCCACGCCTGTCACACGGATATCATTGGGCAGGTTTATATTTAATTTTGACTGCAGTACTTCCATATCCAATGCATCATGGACAAAAAGCATGAATGCTGACTGATTAGCCGAGACTTTTGAATCGGTCCGGCTGGTGCCCAAAATCCTGAACCCGGATTTTTCCAGGATAAAGCCAAGCGTTTTTTCAATCATGGCTTCAATGGTTTTTACGCCTGACTGCTTCTGCCAGCCATGGTACCGGAAACCCAGATACTGGATATGAATCAGATAATGGTGTAATTTTTCCTGTGCCATAGAAAAATAATTTTAACCGAAATAGCATCATAATACCACAGGATCTATGAAGTTAAATTCCATTTACCCGATTGGGATTGTCACCCATAATAAATAGATTTCCGTAATTACATCTAAGAATAAATAGGGGGACAGACCACGCTTTGCGTTTTAGAAGAAAATGTGGCCTGTCCCCTATTTGGCATTTTCCTATAAAAGGCTTTTTTTAAAACTTTTTTCCAATAAAGATTGAATGTTAACTTGAATCCTGTTTAATAGACATCTCCAGACAATTATATTTATTAATTTGAATAAAGCTTAACAGCCTTAATGTTTGGAAAATTTATGGAATACAGATTTGATATTGATAAAGTACACACCACAATACTGACAATAGATCCTTTTGAATTCCCTGAAAAGTTACCAGAGATCATAGAACTTATTGATTATTATTCTGTCTTCTTAGCCAAGGCGTATAACACTACGTTGGAAATTTCCAAACGGCTGGGGGCCAAACAATATTTTAATTATTCTGTCTGGGCTTTTATGACGGCAGGCCCCGCTTTCATTGCAGCAGAACAACAAGATGTTGATGAAGGCTTTGAATGGCAATTGAATTTTTTAAACGGTCTGTCCAGAGTTGTACTTGAAAATATTAATAAAGTCCTGGCTGCACCTTTAGTTCCAGGGCATTTCCCTGAACATTGGATTGTCTCTTTGGATTAAAAAATTATCCGGCGGCACCTGGGTTTCAGGCTTTATCGCAGAGGCGATTGTAAAGGAATCCGGTTGTGAAATTACGAAATTCTGATATACTCAAATTATATGCATTTTGTTAAATTCAACTCCTTAAGGCAAAATCATGGTCCAAAAAAATCAGGAAATACTCGTGCTGACTCAAAGCCCCTCTCCAGGAACGGCCCAGGTCTTATTCTGCGGAGATGTTGTCATTTTCACACTTTCAGTATCCCCTGACAGGCCGGGTCGTGCCTTTGTCAGAACCAACCTGGGTAATGCAAACGCGATCCGCAGAGAAATCATCCGTCGGGTGGAGAAAAACGAAATCAAACTGGGCGAGGCCTGGTGTGATTTACCCATGAAAAAAGAAGGTGATGGAAATTTTTCCATCCGCCTGCCCCTGACTCAGCCCGGATCGTTCCAGGCCAAATGTCTTTTTCTTCCCCAGGACCGCGATGCCCCGTTATGGCCCGAAGGAGAGAACACCATCCTCTGTGTTGAACCGGCCGGTGCCTGTTGCGCCAATATCATTTATAACGCTTTTGTGCGGCAGTTTGGCCCCACCAAGGACGCAAAATTCCAGGCCCCCGATCTGGATACCGTAATCAACAAACTGGACGACCAGGGATATACGGTGATTCCCACCTCCGGAAAATTCAGGGATCTAAAGGAACAGTTGAACTTTATCTTTTCCCGGATGGGCTGCCGGGGGCTCCACCTTCTCCCCATCCATCCCACACCCACCACCTATGCCCGGATGGGCCGGTTTGGAAGCCCCTATGCAGCCCTGGACTTTTCGGATGTGGACCCGGCCCTGGCCCAGTTTGATCCGGCAGCCACCCCCCTTGAACAATTCATGGAACTGGTGGACGCCGTGCATGACCACGACGGCTACCTGATTCTTGATATTGCCATCAACCATACCGGCTGGGCAGCCAGTCTTCATGAATCCAACCCCGAGTGGCTGGACCGGGAGGACGACGGTAAAATCCGCATGCCCGGTGCCTGGGGGGTTGTATGGGCGGATCTGACCAAGCTGGATTACCGGCACACGGACCTGTGGCAGTACATGGCGGATATTTTTGTGCTTTGGTGTCGCCGGGGTGTGGACGGATTCCGGTGCGATGCCGGATACATGATCCCGGAACGAGCCTGGGAATATATTATCTACAAGGTCAGAAACCAGTACCCCAACACAATTTTTTTCCTCGAAGGACTGGGAGGGCCACCGGATGCAACCCGCCGGCTGCTCCAGCGGGCAAATTTTAACTGGGCCTATTCGGAACTTTTTCAGGAATACTCCCTTGAGCAGATATCCCGGTACTTACCCCATGCCATAGAGCTTTCAAATACCTGTGGCCATTTAATCCACTTTGCGGAAACCCATGACAATGACCGACTGGCCAAGGTGTCCCATACCTACGCGAAAATGAGAACCGGCCTTTGCGCGCTGTTCAGTATCTGCGGGGGATTCGGATTTACCAACGGCGTGGAATGGTTTGCCGAGGAGAAAATAAATGTCCACAATTCTCCGGGCCTGAACTGGGGAAATCCCGACAATCAGGTGAATTATATCACCCGGCTTCATCTTCTTTTACGGGAACACCCGGCCTTTTTCAGTGAGACACAATTAAGACTCATCCATGAAAAAGAGAGCCAGGCCCTGGTATTACTAAGGTTCAACCCCTATCAGAATGCCCGGATGCTTGTGCTGGTTAACCCGGACTGCGACAGGCAGGCCAAGGCGGTATGGCTGGCCGGCACGGAAGGCGGCGCTGCCTTTCCATGGACAGACCTGCTTTCAGGCAACACCGTTCAGGCGGAACGCAGAGAAGGAAAATACCGTATTCTCCTGAAACCGGGCGCAGTACTGGCCTTAAGTCCTGAAAAGAATGATCTGAACCTGCTTGACGCCCAACCGGTCGGAAAGCTGTCCATGCCCGGCAGGGTTCTGATGCAGAAACGAAGGGCACTGGCCCTGGAGGTGATCACTGCGGTAAACGGCTACATGGATCTGGCACGCCAGGATGTGGACCAGGCCGCCATGGATCTGGCACGGGATCCCGAAACCTTTATCCGGGAACTTTACCCGGACAAGCGACCCATCCGCACCATCCTGTTTGATGCCCACAAGGATATCAATCGCAGGGTAATGGTTCCCCCGGGTTTTTTCCTGCTGGTGCGGTGCAACAAGCATTTCAGGGTACAGATTGAAGAAGAAGGGTTTGACAACTATTGCCTGGGATTCTCTGAAAGTCTGCCCGTAGAAGGGGGGTCAGGATATCAGGCCATTTTCATGCCCATGGAAATAAAAACCAATTGCAGGGACTGCCTGCTCAAACTGCGCGTATCCGGCCCCGAAGGAACCAAAGTAATTACCGGCAATATCAGATATCTTGCCCCGTTTGAGGCGCTTAATCTGCGGCTTTCCTTTATCCGCAGGGAGATTGTCGCGGATCCGTCCATCAAGCAGTTGTCCACCACCTGCCTGGGGGCAATGATGCGCGCAGGGGCTCATTTCAACCACCTGGAGAGTCGTTATGATGCCCTTTTAGGTGCCAACCTGAATCCCCGCCTGCCCGAAAACCGGTGGATGTTCCTGTCCAGATTCAGAATATGGGGCGTATTCCAGGGCTATTCCAGGGAACTTGGGCTGGATTGTATGGATGCCTTCTGGGCCTCCCATGACCAGGGCGGAAAATGGCGATTCAGGATACCCTCATCCGAAGGCAGATATTATGTCATTGATCTTTTTCTGGAGATGGATCGAGAAACCAACGCCGTGACCCTGACCCTGCACCGGGAAACCGCACCGACGAATAGCCACCGGCGCCTTCAGCCCGACCGCGAGGTCACGCTTATCATCCGCCCCGATATTGAAGACAGAAGTTTTCATGACACGATCAAGGCCTTTAACGGTCCTGAGCAGCAGTGGCCATCACGGGTTTCGGCATTTAAAAACGGATTTTTTTTTCGTTCCCAAACAGGGCGGATACTTCGACTGTCAAGCAGCCGGGATGCATTTCTATTGAAACCGGAATGGAGCTACATGGTCCACAGAAGTGTTGAAGCCACCCGGGGAATGGATGCCGAGTCCGATCTGTTCAGCCCGGGCTATTTCGACATCACTGTCAAGGGTGGAGATACTGTTCGCCTGAAAGCCTGTGTCATTAATGAAGAGACAATGCCTGACCCCCCAGACGTCAAACCAGACGACAAAAATTTCACCCTGCCCGGTCCTTTTCATTCAACGGTGCCGTTTTGTCAGGTAATCCAGACAAGTCTTGACGCGTTCATCGTAAACCGGGGAGATGAAAAAAGCGTGGTAGCGGGATATCCCTGGTTTCTGGACTGGGGAAGGGACAGCCTGATTTTCTGCCGTTCCCTGATTGAGATTGGCCGGATTCGGGATGCCTTTGCCATACTCTCCCTTTTTGGAAAATTTGAAAAGAACGGCACCCTGCCCAATATGATAAGCGGTGAAGATGCAAGGAATATTGAGACCTCGGATGCGCCCCTGTGGTTCTTTGCCTGCTGCCGGCAACTGACCCAAACCTTAAGCAAAGAGCCGCTGCTCACCCAAAACATCGGCCGGCGCACCATGCTGCAGGTGCTCAAAGACATGGCATCATCCATGATCAACGGCACGCCCACCGGTGTCAAGGCAGATCCTGAATCCATGCTGCTCTACAGCCCGGCCCATTTTACCTGGATGGATACCAATTTTCCGGCAGGTACCCCTCGCCAGGGATATCCCATTGAAATCCAGGCGTTGTGGTATCACGCCCTTGAATTTTTATCCCAGGTTGATGATTTGGACGCACAAGCGACATGGCAAAAACATGCCGACACGGTAAAACGCACGATCATGGACCGGTTCTGGCGCGAAGAGGATGGTTTTTTCAGCGACTGCCTGCACTGCAGGCAACCGGTTGAGGCTTGCCATGCGATCCCAGACGATGCCCTGCGGCCCAATCAGCTGCTGCTGATCACTTTAGGGGTCATCGACGACCCGGAAATCATGGCCCGGGTGGTGGGAACCTGCCGGGAACTTCTGGTGCCCGGAGGCATTAGAAGTCTTGCGGACCGGCCCCTTGCCATGCCGTTATTCATTGAACGGGACGGGCAGCAACTTGTAAATCCCCATACCCCCTATGCCGGGTATTACCAGGGAGATGAGGATACCCAAAGGAAACCGGCTTACCACAACGGCACAGCCTGGACATGGCAGTTTCCGATATTCTGCGAGGCATGGGCAACTGCCTTTGGCCCCCCGGGTATTCCAGCGGCGTTGGCTTGGTTAGGCAGTTCACTGCCATTGATGCGCACGGGTGCGGCAGGTTTTGTACCTGAAATTCTTGATGGTAATTTCCCACACACCCCCAGGGGATGCGATGCCCAGGCCTGGGGATGCAGCGAAATTGCCAGGGTTGCCCATAAACTGACCCGGATGCAAAATAAATAATATTATTCGACAGGCTGTCGAACGCAACGTCACCCATCGGTGCCTTGCACTTGGGCAACTTAGCGTTTAAACGCAGGTGTCATTTTTTTTTACATGGTGTCAAAATTTAAAAAACATAGATGTCAATTTTTTTTACATAATGTTAAAATTCTCAAAAATCCATGTTTTTTTAACATACACCAGGATGCCGACAAGGCTTAATTACTTTTTTATCACGCTTTAAAAAAAAATCCGGATTTTATCTGGATATGCTAACAACACAACCTGTTAGCAATTTATTGTAGTATTGATTTATTGAAAAACATCTGAACATTAACATTTTCGGTATAAAAAATGCTGTCATTAAAATTACTTGTTTGCGACCTGTCAGCTCATTATGAACAGTACCGGCAGCATCCCGAAAACCAGGAAATGAGAGGTATTAATGCCTAGTAGGCCAAGAATTCTTATTGTAACTCCGGAAGTCACCTATCTGCCCGAAGGTATCTGCTCCGATAGTGATGATTACTCCGCCAAGGCCGGGGGGCTGGCAGATGTCTCGGCAGCACTGATCTCCGCGTTGTATGATTTAAGCTGCGATGTCCATGTGGCCATACCGGACTACAGATCCATCTATCATGGCGATAACGAACCAAGGAGTCACCGTGAGGTGGAAAAAATCCGCCGGCGCCTGCATGAGGAACGGATTCATTTTGCCGTGGACCGGGTGTTTCTTTACAAAGACGGTGTTTATTCCGGCTATTCGGATAAAGATCTCAAGGTGTCCCTGGCGTTTCAGCGGGAGGTGATCAACAACATCATCCCTAGGGTGAAACCGGACATCATTCATTGCAACGACTGGATGACCGGACTGATTCCGGCCATGGCCAGGCGATACGAAATCCCGTGCCTGTTCACCATTCACAACATCCATACCATGACCACAACCCTGGCCACAATTGAGGACAGGGGGATTGATGCGGCAGCCTTCTGGCAGTGGCTCTATTTCAAACGTCCGCCCTTGAACTACGAAGAGAGCTGGGAGACCAACCGGGTGGATTTTCTGGCGTCAGGGGTGTTTTCCGCCCATTATGTAAACACGGTAAGTCCTACTTTCCTGCGTGAGATTGTTGAAAATCGCCACCCCTTTGTGGAACCGGAACTGAGGCAAGAGCTCGCCCACAAATGGGATGCCGGATGTGCCACAGGCATTTTAAATGCGCCTGAGCCCGAATTCAATCCAGCCGTAGATGACATGGTCCAGTTTAATTACGGACCCAAAAATCACCGGGCCCAGAAAAAAAAGAATAAAATTTTTCTCCAAAAATCCCTGGGCATCGAAGTAAATCCCGATGCACCTATGTTTTTCTGGCCCTCCCGCCTGGATCCTGTGCAGAAAGGGTGTACGCTTCTGGCAGAAACCATGTATGATATTATTTCCCGTTACTGGGATACAGGCATTCAAATTGTATCCGTGGCAGACGGGGCATACCAGAAACACTTCCACGACATTGTCGATTTCCATGGCCTGCGCCGGCGAATCAGTATCTGGGGGTTCAACGAACATTTGTCCCACCAGGCATTTGCATCCAGTGATTTTATCTTCATGCCCTCCTCGTTTGAGCCGTGCGGCCTGCCCCAGATGATCGGAGGCATATACGGCAGCCTGCCCATTGTATTTGACACGGGCGGTCTGCATGACACGGTCAAACAACTGGATGTAGAGCATTCAACGGGCAATGGGTTTCTTTTCAATGTCCACAATGCCCAGGGACTGAACTGGGCCGTGGACCGTGCCATGGATTTTTTCCGCCTGGATCCGGATGAAAAAGAACACCAGCTCCGAAGAATCATGACTGAATCCGTACTTGAATTCAACCACAGCCGATGCGCTGAAAGCTATATTAAACTATATGAAAAAATGCTCCAAAGACCCTTTTTGGTCTGATCCTTCATGGACAAATGATCCGTATCTGTCACCTTTTAAGCCCATTATCCGGTCACGGTTTGAAAAGGCCCTGGCAACGGCAGAAAAGTTGAAAAACAAAAAATCCTGGGTAGACATGGCCAACTACCATGAAATTTTTGGCCTGCACAGGGATAAAAAAGGCTGGGTGTTCAGGGAATGGGCACCCAATGCAACGGCCATGTTTATCCTTACACCGGCCAATAACTGGGAACGATCTTCGGATTGGGAAGTGAAAGGGCCTGACCCCAGCGGCATATTTGAGGCCCGTTTCCCTGATCGTTTTTTTTTGCCATGAACAGCTTTACCGGCTCAAGGTGGTGTGGGACGGCGGCGAGGGCGACCGTATCCCCACGGCGGCCACCCGGGCCATCCAGGACAGTACCACCTATATTTTTAATGCCCAGGTATGGGCACCGGACCAGCCGTACCAGTGGCAGGCAGAAAACCCCAAGTTGCCCACAGGTCCTCTTTTGGTCTATGAAGCCCATGCGGGCATGGCCTTAGAGGAAGGCAGGGTCGGTACCTGGCGGGAATTTGCCGACCACATACTGCCCAAGGTCATTGATGCAGGATACAATACCCTGCAGATGATGGCGGTTCAGGAGCACCCCTATTATGGCTCCTTTGGGTACCATGTGTCGTCATTTTTTGCCACCTCTTCCCGGTTCGGCACCCCGGATGACTTCAGGTATCTGGTGGACAGGGCACATAAGGCCGGAATCCGTGTGCTCATGGATATTGTACATTCCCACAGCGTAAAAAATGAGGTGGAGGGTCTGTCGCGCTTTGACGGTTCCTTGTACCAGTTTTTCCACGACAAGGACAGAGGGGATCACACACTTTGGGATTCCCGGTGTTTTGACTATGGCAAACAACAGGTAGTGCATTTTCTGCTCTCCAACCTGAGATATTTTCTTGAACAATTCCGAGTAGATGGATTCCGGTTTGACGGCATAACCTCCATGCTGTATGCCGATCACGGATTAGGACGTGCTTTTACAGGGTACCAGGATTATTTTGGTGATGATGTGGATGAAGATGCCTTAGGTTATCTTTATGCCGCCAATGACCTGGTTCATGAAATCCATCCCGGTGCAGTAACCATTGCAGAAGATGTGAGCGGGTATCCCGGGCTTGCTGCGCCGGCAACGTTATGCGGCACAGGCTTTGATTTCAGGTTTTCCATGGGGGTGCCTGATTACTGGATCAAACTGCTCAAGGAGGTCAAAGACGAAGCATGGCACATGGGAGGTCTGTGGTATGAACTGACCCGGCACAGGGATGAGGAGCGCACAATCAGTTACGTGGAGTGTCATGACCAGGCCCTGGTGGGGGATCAGACCGTTATGATGCGCCTGATGGGCGGAAAAATTTATAATTCCATGGAAAAATCCAACACAGACATCACCACGCAACGAGCCGTGGCCCTGCACAAGATGATCCGCCTTGTCACCCTGGCCTGTGCCCACAAAGGGTATCTTAATTTCATGGGCAATGAATTCGGCCATCCTGAATGGATTGATTTTCCATCCCCCGCCAATGGATATTCCTATAACCATGCCAGACGCCTGTGGTCCCTGAAGTATGACAAAAATCTATATTTCCCGGACCTGTTCGCCTTTGACAAACAAATGATTGCCCTGGCAAAACAAACCCAAATGTTTACATGGGACAGGCCAAGGCTTTTGCACATCCACGAAGACGACAAAGTTCTGGCATTTGAGCGCTCCGGCCTTATTTTTGTGTTCAACTTTCACCCGGAACGTTCTTTTTCCCACTATCTGATTCATGCGCCGGCAGGCAAATATGAAATGCGCCTGGATACGGATGAAGCCCGGTTTGGCGGCTTGGGACGCCTGAACCCGGACCAGGTGCATTTTACCAGGCCCATAGGTGATGAGGCTGAAAACCGCCACGATGCCCTGAGCCTTTACTTGCCCAGTCGCTGCGCATTGGTATTGGCCCGCATATAACCCCTATCCTACAAATATCGTAGGGGCCGATTCCATATCGGCCCTTGATTCCATCAAATGGGCGGAAATTGATTCCGCCCAAACACTACTCCCTATAGGAATCAATCCCCCATATACCGTCCGCATATTCCTGAATAGTCCGGTCACTGGAAAAAAACCCGGTGCGGGCAATATTTTTCACCGACATGGAGAGCCATTTGTCACGATCCTTATAGTCACTCCCTATCTTTTCCTGGGTTGTAACATAAGCCCTGAAATCCGCCAGGTGAAGATAATGTTCCCGAGTGCCCATGAGCTGGCTGAAAACAGGTTTGAAAATACCAGGCTCGTCGGGACAGAATCGATTGGAATAAATGGCCTTTAGAACCCTTTGCAGCTCCGGATCATCATCGTAAAAAATTTTGGGGTCATAACTTGGGCGAAGCGCCTCCACTTCGTCCACTGTGAGGCCGAAAATATAGATATTCTCATCTCCCACCTGTTCTGCAATCTCTATATTGGCCCCGTCCAGAGTACCGATGGTTAACGCGCCGTTCATGGCAAATTTCATATTTCCGGTTCCCGAGGCTTCCGTGCCGGCGGTGGAAATCTGCTCGCTGACGTCCGCAGCCGGAATAATTTTTTCCGCCAGGGTTACCCGGTAATCCGGCAGAAAGACCACCTTGATCATGTCATGGAGATCCGGGTCCGTATTGATTACGTTGGCAACCGAATGGATCAGTTTGATGATCAATTTGGCAAAATGGTAACCCGGAGCGGCCTTGCCGGCAAAAATAAAGGTCCGGGGATGCCCGATATCCTTGCCGTCCTCCTTGATGGAAAGATACAGGTGGATAATATGAAGCACATTGAGCAATTGGCGCTTGTATTCATGAATCCGTTTGGCTTGGATGTCAAAAATAGACTGGGGATCTACAGTCAGAGACAATTTCTTACGGATTAATGCGGCCAAAGCCTCTTTGTTGGCCAGCTTAATCTCACCCAGACGCTCCAAAAATCCTGGATCATTTTGATAGGTTTCCAGTTCCCATATCCGTGATAAATCTCCCACCCACCGACGGCCGATAAATTCGGTGATAAAATCCGTAAGACCGGGATTGCAGGCTGCAATCCAGCGCCTGGGGGATACCCCGTTGGTCTTATTGTTGAATCTTTGCGGCCACAACTTGTAAAATTCGGGAACAAGTTGCGTTTTGACTAGATTGGAATGTACCTTTGCCACCCCGTTTACCGAATGGCTGCCAATGATGGCAAGATTGGCCATGCGTACTTGTTTGACAGGCCCTTCCTGGATGATGGACATCTTTGCAATGCTTTCAGTTGTTACATCATAATCATGCACGGTCAAATATTCCAGGAACCGCTGGTTAATTTCATAAATCAGCTGCATATGCCGGGGCACCACCCGCTCCAGAATACTCACCGGCCAGGTTTCCAGGGCTTCGGGCAGCAGGGTGTGGTTGGTATAGCCAAGGGTTTTTTGGGTGATTTCCCAGGCAATTTCCCATTGTAAGCCTTTTTCATCCACCAGGATACGCATCAGCTCAACCACCGCCAGGGATGGATGGGTATCGTTGAGTTGAATGGCCACCTTTCTTTGAAAATGGTCAAAGGAGTCATGGTTCATTTCATATTTGCGGATAATATCTTTTAAGGCACAGGCCACAAGGAAATACTCCTGGACCAATCGAAGTTCTTTCCCCGACTCTTTGGAATCCGACGGATAGAGAATTTTGGAGATGCTCTCGGATTTTATTTTCCGCCCTACGGCTTTGAAATAGTCCCCCTCATTAAAAATATCGATATCAAAATCCTCGGACGCCTCGGCCGAGAACAATCGCAAATAATTTACGGTACGGCCTTCGAAACCTGCAACCAGGATATCATGGGGCCGGCCAATGAGCAGTGCCCAGTTCGTCCATACAGGGTTATACTCCCCGTATCTGTCCACACTGCCCTCCACCCGGCCGTAAATGGGAACCATATACCGCTCTTCGGTTCTACGGATCAGCCAGGGCGACCTGCGGTTGGGCCAGTAATCGGGTTTTTCCTTCTGGTATCCGTTGACGATCAACTGTTTAAACAACCCGTAATCATAGTTAATCCCGTACCCGAATCCCGGCATATTCAGGCAGGCCAGAGAATCAAGGAAACATGCTGCCAAACGCCCAAGCCCCCCGTTACCCAGAGCCGGATCACGTTCTTTCTCCACCAAAAAGTCAAGATCAATACCCTTTTTTTCAAGAAACCTTTTACAGCGGTTATATATACCTAAGTTCAATAAATTATTACTTAAAAGTCGTCCGATAAGAAATTCAAGAGACAGGTAATGCAAGCGTTTAGCGTCATTTTCCTGGTAGCGCTTCTGCGTATCATAACCAATATCGATAAGGTACTTGCCAACGGCATAGGAAACGGCGTTTAACTGATCATTATTCGAGGCGTCTTCAAGTTGCTTGCCCAAAAAATACTTAATGTAATTATTAAAGGAAATCTCAAAATTTGAAAAATCAAAATAGGACATGCATTGACTCCATAGTGGACCCTGGGGCCTTTAATTTACCGGAAAACCTATATCGTAATAACCGAGTTGTCTTCCCCCTGAAAGGGAGACGGCAGGTAAATATCCGCGCTTTCATCGTTGATCCAGCGGCTACCATCCACCAGGTAACGAAACTGATAGGACCGTTCCAACTCAAGGTCGAGGACCGCAGAAAAATCTCCATTTTTGAGTTTTTTCATGGCCCCGGCACTTTCATCCCAATTGTTGAAATCACCAACCAGATTGACTGTTTCTGCAGGTCCAATCACTTCTTTCTGCAATTTAAATCTGACCCTGCACACATTTTTGGTTTTAAGATATTGCTTTTTAAACATGACGCCCTCCAGAATGGTTTTAAAGGATACCTACCGTTGAAAGATAAACCGATGGATTTATTCTAATTTTTTAAAATCGTGGTGTCAACAGTTTGTATTCAATTCCTGATCCGGCACCGGATAGAAAACAAGCGCCTTGATCATGGCCAATGTTTTTATTATATAAATACGAATTCCAAACATGCTGCTAAGGAGCAACAAAATCATGACATTGGTAAACGGGAGTCTGGATGAACTTGAAATTCAAATTATACTGGCACTTCAGAAAGATGCCCGTAAATCATATAAAAGTATTGCCAAAGAACTGGGCGTGGCCGAAGGCACGGTGAGCAACCGGGTTAACCGGCTGATCCAGCAGGGCATTCTCAAGCTTGAAGCCCGGGTGAACCCCTTTGCCATGTCCAATAAAGTAGCCGCAATTGTCGGTATAAACATAACGCGTAACCACCATGCCAAGGCCGCGAAAGAAATTATGGCCCTGCCCAATGTCAACGCCGTATGGGCCACCACGGGAAAATACGATATTTTTGTTGAAGTGCTGGCCGATTCAATCAAGGAGCTCAATGTTTTTATATTTGAAGAGGGCTTAATCAACATTGAAGGCATAGAAGCCACTGAAACCCATATCATGCTCCATTCGGAGTCTAAATTTTTTAAAATCGCCCCGTCCCCAGCCTCACTTTAGAGCCTGTTTAAAAATTAGGGGATCGAAGCGAAATCTCATGAAAATGAGAACCAATTTTCACAAATTTTCTGTTAATAGCCGGACTATTGGCATAAAATTTGGGGGAATTGGGGCCATTTTCATGAAACCCATTGCATGCCCATTCATCTAATTTTTAAACAGGCTCTTTGAACCCCGATTTTGAAACTGGATGATCACGACATATTGTCCCAGAATGACCGGCTCTGGTCGTCCATGCTTGCGCCGGCAGAACGGTTATCTCTGTCTTCATGATGCTGCTTACCGGAAAAACGTTGACCACGCTGCCCCGATCCCACAAGCCGTGCCACACGGTCGTCAATGGGCGGATGAGTGGAGAATAGATTCATCATCTGCTTTCCAGTCAGCGGATTAACAATAAACATATGGGCGGTTGCGGGGTTGGCATCAACCTGGGCCCGGCTGCGGCTGAAGCCCCCAAGCTTTGACAAAGCTGATGCCAGGCCATTGGGATTTCCGGTAATGCTTGCTGCAGTGGCATCTGCCAGGTATTCCCTGGATCTGGACACGGCCATCTGGACGATCATGGCGGCAATGGGCGCCACCATGGAGATCACAAGCACACCAATGATTCCAAGGCCCCCGTCATCATCATCCGAGCCGCCGAAAAAGGCAGAAAATCTGGCAATGGTCGCAATCCACATGATGGCTCCGGCCAGGGTGGCCACAATGGTAGAAATAAGAATATCCCGGTTTTTTACATGACCCAATTCATGGGCCAGCACCCCTTCAAGCTCCTCTTGGTTCATCATCTTCATCAAGCCCTGGGTCACAGCGACCACAGCGTGTTCCGGGTTTCGGCCCGTGGCAAAAGCATTGGGCGCTGATTCGGGAATAAGATAAACCTTGGGCATGGGCAAACCGGCATTTCGGGCAAGGCGGGCCACGGTGTCAAACAGGTCCGGGGCCTGGGACCGCTCCAGGGGCTGGGCCCGGTACATCTTTAAAACAACCTTGTCGGAATACCAATAACTTGCAACATTCATGACACCGGCAAAAATCAAGGCAATGAACATGCCGGTCTGCCCTGCCAGAAGATAGCCAAGCACCAGGAACAAACTGGTCATTATGATCAACAGCATGCCGGTCTTAAATTGATTTGCCATATTTTTCCTCCACACTGATAAGTTGTATATTTACCTAAACTCTTTGAGTTTCAAATCACAAAAACAATATAAATCCAACCTTACAAAAATCAACCGCTTATACATGATGTGTTTTTCAGATTTGTTTATTTTTAAGGGATATTAGGGTCATGATTGTTCCAACAAACCCAGGAGCGATGAAAAAAAAGGCATAGACGAATTCAGCCCATAGCTGTTATTTTCAAGGGACGGTTCAGAGAGGGGATTAAAAGCATGAAGCAAATCATAAAAAACAAGGCAAAATATTTAAACATGACCGACCAAAAGTTTTTTTTTATGCTTGAACCAATGCTTCTCCAAATTTAAAAAAATAAGGATTATTAAAATGAATGTTATTATTGATCTTTGTGTTGTTCCCATGGGCGTAGGCCTGTCTGTATCCAAATATGTAGCCGCATGCCATGAAATCATTACCAGGGCAGGGCTTAAATCAAATCTGCACGCTTACGGCACCAACATTGAAGGAGACTGGGACACGGTGTTTAAAGCAGTTAAAGACTGCCACGAAAAAATCCATGATATGGGCGCACCCAGAATAACAACAACCATAAAACTTGGCACCAGGACCGACCGGAAGCAGGTCATGGCAGACAAGATCAAAAGCGTTAAAGAAAAGCTATAGTGCTGGAACGAACCCCGGACTGCACCCTTGGCTTGCCCACTTGAGTATCGGCCGGGACAAATAAGGAACAGTGCTGCTTTTACTCGATGATCAAGTTTTAGTAAGCGCCTGAAAGCTTGGGAGCTTGCCGGAGGATGGAAGGCTCCCCCAATTTAATCACGTGTTTTCACTATCCTCCCATTAGCCTGCTCCCCTTTCTGCATAAAAATATGGCATTTTCTTAACATACCCAATCTCCCCAAAAAATATCGATTTAAGCTTATTCCAGATGAGTTTACAAAACCTATCGATTTTATTTCATATCGTTGGAGTGATCCGCTCCTAATATCGATGTGGAAAATGATTCCATCACCAGCTACGAATAATTCGCCAACGCTACCGGGAAGATGGGAATGCACCCCATGCGACTGGACGGTCTGCCCTACCCTACCTGCTGTGCATCCACGAAAGGAAACTGGTCCTTCACATAAATTTAATATACACCCGGCATGGACATTAATTCGGAAAGGTCAGGTAACGGATAAATCAAAATCACCACAGCCCTGTAATGAAATAAAAATCGGCAGGGCTGATAATATGAATACATCATATATAAAAAATGCCATAAAAATTGGCATATCAAATACATACTTTATATTATATAAATTACACAATATTTAATTAAATAAAACCTCTCGCTTTTCAACACGGGCCTTCAATATATATATCCAATTTTAAATCAGATAGTTAGAAACCAAAAATGCATTTCTTATCTATGGGTATACATATTGCTGTAATAAATCAAACTGACAAAAACAACTTTGCCTGGCTTGAAAAGGCAAAACGCTCTGGGAGATCGTTAGATTGCCTGGCAAATTACAAGAGGAACTATAAATGAAAAAGTTGATATTATTTTTATGTGTTTGGTTTTTTATGGTCGGTGGAACGCCTGCATTTGCTATAAACATTGATATTTGGGAAGTTACAGATAACAACACCACGAAGATCAATAATTGGATTGGGGCTCAAGCCGGTTCTACTCATGTTTTAGAAGATTTTGAAGGCATTGATACGGGGTGGTATACCAAAAAAGATACAGGCGTGGGGACATTCACTGCTGAAGGCTCTATCGGCGAAGGGGCCACTTCATATAAGGATTCTGATCGTCCTTATTTTTCAGTTCAGAACCACGAATCTTACTGGTACGGTCGCAGCAATACGACAACAAGTGAAGGCGCAAGTCAATGGTTAGACTCCGGAGATATTACTCGGCTCACATTGACACTTAAAAATAAATCATTGACGAATTTGTTTTTTTATATGCAGGACCCAGCTGATATCCTTGGTACTAAGACTGAACTGTCTATTATGACAGAAAAAAATGATATAGTTTACACCACGAGTTGCACGTTTTTTGATAAAAAAGATAAGGCAAGTTTTTTTGTTGGTATTTCATTGACTGACGATGAAGAAGTCCTTTCCAAGCTTTCCTGGTTAACGAATTCACAAAATGACGGCTTCGGCTTAGATGATTTTTCAACGATTCATAACCCGGAACCTGCAACAATGCTTCTCTTTGGATTTGGTCTTATCGGGATTGCAGGTATTAGCAGAAGAATGATTTAAACAAGCTTTAATTTAATGAGCCCATAAAAAGTCCAACCGATGGCTAAATACACATTATCGCATACAAGACATGGTGTCTGGCCAGGCGCATAACGTAGTCGGCGGAAATTTTCAGAACGCCATGAAAATTGGGTAGCCTTTAATACTGTTTAGGAATGAGACCGAAATAACTTGACCTGGGAGCGCAGGCGTCCCGCCTGCATTTTACTGCAGGCGGGACGCCTGCGCTCCCGGATATATCAAAATGGGCAAGTTATTTAAAATCCGTTCCTTAATGTCCGGCGATGGATGGATTCAAGCAGTTCCGGGGTACGGGCTTATTCCCTGCGACGGCTGCCGCCCTGACCCGGGGCAACAACCTTTAGGCGGTATCAGCATCAATGTTGATATTGCGGTGGGCCGGCGCATGTTTTATGTCGGCTGAGCCCGAGTGCACCCCTAAAACAAATGCCTTGGGTTGCATCTGCCCACCTGTTCAGGGTCATATAATTCATAGGATCGTGTATCTTTCAACAGACCGGCACAGTGGATGCCGGATTCATGGGAAAATATCCGTGAGTGCGGACGGGGTAATCATGCCCACGTTGATCTCGTCAACGCCGCATTCGGCAAGCCGGCGTGCAATGGCCAATTTTACCAGGGGCGTGTTCCCCGTCCCGAAGGGTTATGTCTACCATCCATACCCGCACATTATGGGTTTTCATTACACTCGATGATCAAGCTAAAGTACGTAGTCCTCTGCAATTTCGCCGTCTTCCATGGCATCCAAAATGGTGTCAATGGCCTCTTCGTTCTCCACGTTGCCATACCAGATATTATCCGGATAAATCACCATCACAGGGCCGTCGTCACACTGTTTCAAGCAGCAGGTGGAAGAGATCAACACCTCTTCAAGGCCCCTATCAATCACTTCATTTTCAATATATGCCATGAAATCCCCGGACCCTTTTCTGTGGCATTTGCCTTTGAGTTCTCCACTGGGACGGAAACTGGAGCAGACGAGGATGTGTTTTTCGGGCTTGTTCATTGTGTTCTCCTTAAAATTTTTATTTTTTTAATTGATGTCCCTTAAATGGGTTTTGGTTCAAACATAAATTACATACAACCGGTGCCGGTTCCTAAGCACTCCCCACAGGCGGTCTGAGCCCGGACAATCAGATGATTTAATGATTCGCCTTTTTTCAAGGCCACGAGTACAAGATCAATCATGCCGTTGACCTCATGGATGGTAAATCCCATGGTCTCCAGGATTTTTTTAGGCGTCTCCCCGACACCGGACACCAGAATGGTGTGGCAATCTTTAATGGTCCGGGCAAGATTCTGCCATCTGACATCCCCGCCGCCGGGTTTCGGCAACGTCCGTGTTTCCACAAATTCCGGGGTGTCCTGGGTTAAGTCATAAACGTGTAATTCCGTGGCCTCACCTAAGTGCTGGTTGATTAACGCACCTTCCCGGGTGGCCAGGGCCACATAGGGTCTTGGGGCCGACGCATTGAACGCATACGTATCGTCATCGTCACCAGGCGTTTCATGGCAATACTTGGGCGCCGTGGATAACGGGATCGGGGCGGTGGCGTGGTATGTCAGCCGGTCCATAAGTTTCTGATTCAATGGATCGTCGAGCAGGCCCACGGCATCGGCCCGGCAGCGTTTGCAATGGGTCATCTGGGGGACAAACACCTTGGCGGCCTTTCGGATTTCCTTGACCACATCTTTGCCCGGCTCTGCCATGTTTTCAAAATGTGCGCCCTTGGTGGGGAAATAGGGCATGCAGTTGAAGATATCCACACCCATCTCACCCATTTTTTTGGCCACGTCCGTCATATGGTGCTCATTGATACCGGGCAACAGAATGGCATTGACCTTGACCATGATATTGCGAGCCTTCAGGCCTTCGACGGCGGCAAGCTGGCGTTCTAAAAGTAATTTTGCACCCTGGACCGGGCCCACGGAGCGTTTGCCGTCCCGGACCCAGGAATATATTTTTGCGCCGATGTCAGGGTCCACTGCGTTGATGGTGATGCTCACATGGGTGGTATTGACGGCTTTGAGTTCATCCAGGTAGGGATGAATGTTCAAGCCGTTGGTGGCCACGCACAAGAGCATCTCCGGGTAGGCGGCGCGCACCTTGGTCAGGGTTTCCATGGTTTTATCGCCATTGGCAAAGGGATCGCCCGGGCCTGCAATGCCCACCACAGCGGTATTGGGTTTGGCCGCCACCACATCGGCCAGGTAGGCCATGGCCTGGTCCGGGCTCAGAATGGAGGAGGTCACTCCGGGACGGCTTTCATTGACACAGTCAAACTTTCGGTTGCAAAAATTGCACTGGATATTACAGGCCGGCGCAACCGGAAGGTGGACTCGACCGAAATCCTTGCAGGACTTTTTATTAAAACAGGGGTGGTTATCTAAGTTCATTTTAATTTTCCTTACAAATTTAGGGGTTGATTCTATTGTCGGGCCTTTTTCGTAGGGGCAATCCCTCTGTGGTTGCCCTCGTTAGGGCAGGCACGGTGGCCTGCCCCTACAGCGGCCGACGTTAGAACCAATCCACAAATTCACATATATGAATATCCGATTTTGGATTCGGTCTGTTTTGCCGTAAGAATTGTATTAACGATAGTGTCAAACAATTGCAGGGCGCCTTTGTAGCCGACGTGCAGGATGCGCGCGCCCCCTACCCGATCGTGGATGGGAAATCCCACCCGGACCAAGGGGATGTTCAGCCGTCTTGCCATGGCGTATCCCTTGGAATTGCCGATGATAAGTTCAGGTTTCTGATCGTCGGGCATGGCCGCGGCAGTCTCTTCCATGCAGGTGAAGTCCATGTCATTCTGGATGATAACCTGGTCAATGAGGGTGTCGGGCAGGGTCTGTTCCAGGGCTTGTTTAAATGTTTTGCTTTTGCCGCCGGATGCGCAGAGCACGGGAATGATACCGACCTCGGCCAGGAATCCGGCCATGGCGACCACAAAATCCTCTTCGCCGTAGATCAGGGCCCGTTTTTTCGATACATATTTATTGCCGTCCACATAGGCATCCACCAGCCGCCATTTCTCTTTTCGGTACCGTTCCGGCACGGGCCGGCCCGAAATCCGGGACAGGGTATCCAGAAAGTGATCCGTGGCCTTGACCCCGATGGGGATGGGCAGCCGTGTGCAGGGGATCCCAAAGCGTTTGTGTAAGATATCGCCCGCGGTTTCCAGGCCCATTTCAGCCGTCAGCGCCAGCACGGCACCGAACTCCATACTGTTGACCGCCACATTCATCTTTTCAATGGCCGAAATGGGGGTGCCGCCTTTCTGGATGGCCTGGTATTCCTGCCATGACGGGCCTTCCAGGCGTTCGGAATAATCGGGCAGAATGGTGACCGGGGTATGAAACTCCTCAAAAATATCTTTTAAATGCCGCAGATCTTCGTTGGAGAGCATGCCGGGAAACAGGTTGATTTTTTTCATCTTCTTGGGCCGGTAAACGATGCGTTTCCCCACCGGGTTGAACCGGTCCACCACCGCCGCCACGGCGCCATGGAAGCCGTCCACGTGGGTGCCGGTATATGAGGGTGTGGAGACATGGACCAGGGCCGTGCCCTGGATGGTATTGTCCATGCTGTTTAATATGAGCTGGACATCATCCCCAATGGTTTCGGACAGGCAGGTGGTGGCGATACCGATCATGGACGGGGCATACTGGCGGGCCACATTTTCAATGGCCAGTTTCAGGTTGGCCCCGCCGCCGAATACGGCCGTTTCCTCGGTGAAGTTGGATGAGGCAATATCCACGGGCTCCTTGAAATGGGAGATCAGGTAACGCCGCATATAAGTGGAGCATCCCTGGGAGCCGTGCAGCAGGGGCACACAGCCCTCAATGCCCTGGAACACCAGGGTGGCCCCTAACGGCGTGCACATTTTACATGCATTCTGGGTCGCGGTGTATGATGGTGTCTCTTTGTGTTTTCTCAGGCTCATATCGCACCTTCCTTTCCGGCCGGTTTCTGCCGTCGGGGAACCAGATCCCATACCGGGCTTGTCACGGTTCCGTGGACTTCTTTGGCAAAATTGACCATGCCTTCAAATCCCACCAGGGGAATTTTGCGTTCATGGTTATGGTCGCAGAACCCAATGCCCATCTTATAGGCAATGGGGCGTTCCTTGACGCCGCCGATAAACAGGTCGGCATCCTTTTCAACGGAATACTTGGCCAGCTCCAGCGGGTTTGAGTCGTCTAAAATGACGGTGCCCTCGTTACACATCTGCCTGAGCACCTCATAATCTTCCTGGGTGCCGGTCTGGGAGCCGGCCAGAACCACTTCCATGCCCAGGGTTTTTAATGCCTTGATCAGGGAGAAGGCCTTGAACGCGCCGCCCACGTATATGGCCGCTTTTTTGCCCTCAAGGTCTTTTTCATGGTTTCCAGACGGGGGATAATGGCCTGGACTTCCTTTTTGATCATGGCCTGGGTTTTTTTAAGAATGTCGGGGGTTTTATCAAAAAATACCGCCACCTGGTACAGAGCGTCCGAGGTATCTTCAATGCCGAAATAAGAGACCCGTATAAATGGAATGCCGTACTCTTCCTGCATCTGCTTGGCCAGGTGGGTAACCGACCCTGAACACTGGACCACGTTCAGGGCGGCATTGCGTGCCTGCATCACTTCGTCCACCCGGCCGTCGCCGGTGATCACGGAGACCACCTTTACCCCCATGGCTTCATAATATTTTTTGATCATCCAGGTTTCTCCGCCAATATTGAATTCGCCCAGGATATTGATGGAGTCGGGGATGGTGACCCGGGGGGCGTTGTTTCGTTCGATGAGACTGAACAAGGCGTCGCAGGCCGCCTTGTATCCGTCCTTTTTAGTGCCTTTAAATCCTTCGGAGTGGACCGCAATGACAGGGATGCGGGTCTCTTCTTCGACCTGGCGGCAGACCGCGTCCACGTCATCACCAATAATGCCCACAATACAGGTACAATAGATAAAGGCGGCTTTGGGTGAATATTTGTCAATCAGTTCCAGCAATGCCCGTTTCAGCTTTTTTTCTCCGCCATAGATAATATCGGTCTCTGACAGGTCCGTTGAAAAACTCATCCGGTGCAGCTCCGGGCCCGAAGACTGGGCCCCTCTGATGTCCCAGGTATAGGAGGCGCACCCGATGGGGCCGTGAATCAAATGCAAGGCGTCGGCGATGGGGTAAAGCACCACCCTGGAGCCGCAGAATACACAGGCCCGCTGGCTGACCGCGCCGGCCAGACTCTTGGTTTCACATTCTATCTTAAAGGGCCGGCTGCCCTTCTGGTAGATCTGTTTTTCCCGCTGTTTGAGTACCGATATGGAGGTCATGTTATTTCTCCTTTACTGCGTTAAATTACTCTACCAGTTCAAAACGTTCTTCGGGTGCATCCCGGTCCGTGCGGTCCATCAGGGCGCCCAGAATCTTTTCCAGGAAATGCAGCCCGCCTTTGTATCCCACGGAAGGAAAGTAGGAGTGGCCGATCCGGTCCAGGATGGGGAACCCGTGGCGTACAAACGGGATGTCCTCGTCCCGGGCAATATATTTGCCGTAGGTGTTGCAGATGAGCAGGTCCACAGGTTCGTTCTTGATCAACTGATGCAGATAGAACAGGTCGCCGGGGCCCTTGACGTTGATGTCGTCGCCGAACTTGGCCGTGACTTCCTTGATCCGTTTGGTAAAGGCCTTGCCCGGGGTACCGGTAACAATATGAACCGGTTTCATGCCCATGGTGACCAAAAATTCGGTCATGGGGATGAGCTGGTCCGGATCACCGGCGATGGCCACTTTTTTGCCGTACAGGTGGGGCTGCATGTCTGAGATCACATCCAACAACTGACCCCGCTCCTGGGTAACGGTATCGGGTACGGATACGCCGGCCACCGTACGCAGGGCATCCACAAACCGGTCCGTGGCCAACAGGCCGATGGGCAGATCCTGCACCTGGCAGGGCACCTTGCACTGGGCGTCAAGGGCTCTGACCGCATCGGCCGAGGCCCAGGCGCCCAGCCCGATGGAGCCGATGCTGTCGCCGGTGCTCTTGAGCTCGTCAATGG
Organism: uncultured Desulfobacter sp.; assembly: GCF_963666695.1. GTDB lineage: Bacteria > Desulfobacterota > Desulfobacteria > Desulfobacterales > Desulfobacteraceae > Desulfobacter. The sequence continues at coordinate 12,729 of NZ_OY762947.1, read as the reverse complement.
AAACGCCGCCCTTGGGGTACATATTGAATTTGCCGGTGAGCGGGCCGTTCACAATGCCCGAGGTGTCCGGAAAAAGGATGGACTCAATACCCAGCATCCCGGCGATCCGCTTCATTTCCGCCATGTCCGAAGGCTCCACAAATCCGGGCACAATGTTAACTTTTCCGTTGGATTTGCCGGTCTTTTCAGCCAGCTGGACGGCCATGGCTTTCACCATGTTGGAAAAGCCGGTGACATGGGAGCCGACATAGGACGGCGTCGGGGTATGGATGACATACTTGCCTTCGGGGATGGTGCCGTCTGTTTTGGCTTTTTTGACAATCTGATTCACATCGTCGCCGATGGTTTCCGACAGACAGGTGGTATGCACCGCAACAATGTCCGGGTCATAGGTGGTAAATATGGTTAACAGGGCCTGGAGCAGGTTGGCCTGGCCGCCGAATACCGACGCCCCTTCCGTAAAGGAGGAGGTGGCGGCCATGATGGGTTCACGGTAATGACGGGTCAAGGTGGACCGGTGATAGGCGCAGCATCCCTGGGACCCATGGCTGTGAGGCAAGCAGCCATGGATACCCAGACCTGCGTACATGGCCCCGATGGGCTGGCAGGTTTTCGCCGGATTAACCGCCAGGGCTTTTCTTTCTTTAATCTCTGTGGGTGTATGTCGAAGCAGCATAAGTTTCTCCGTTTCTCGTTTCTTGTGTTCTTGTCTCTTGATTCTTGTTTCTTGCTTATTCCCAATTATAGTTGGCGGACAATTCAGGGTCCTTCTGCCAGGGCGCTTCCAGGTATTGCCAGATATTGGCGTTGAGCATGCGGTCGATTTCCTCAAAAAAGTTGATCGCGCCTTCAAATGATGCGTAGGGCCCACCCGTATCATAGGAGTGGAGCTGCTTCATGGGAATACCGTGCTTCTGAACGGCGTATTTTTCCTTGATACCGGCACAGAAAATGTCCGGCTTGTACATGGCGATCAGGGTTTCTGTTTCGTGCTGGCTGATGTCATCGATAATCAGGGACCCCTTTTCCATTTCAGGGATCATGCCCTCATACTCTTTAAACGGGAATCCCTTTTCTTCCAGCGCTTTCATCGCTTCTTCGGTTTTTCTGGGGTTGTACCGGGTTGCATCCGGTTCGATTTCCAGCTCTTCAATGTTTCTGGAGTCGGCATCAATTTTAATGTCCGGAATGACATGGCGTCCTTCATAGTCATCCCTGTGGGCAAACTCGTATCCGGCGGAAAGCACGGTCATGCCGATGTCCCGGAACAGTTCCTGGTAATGGTGGGCCCGGGAGCCGCCCACAAACATCATGGCGGTTTTGCCCTCGCACCGGGGTTTGATCTCCTTGATTTTGGCGTCAACCGGCGCCATTTCCTCGGCTATTACCGCTTCCACCCGGTCGATGAGTTCCTGGTCTTCAAAATACGCGGCGATTTTGCGCAGGCTGCTCGCGGTTGAATTTGGTCCCAGGAAACTGACTTTTATCCAGGGAATGCCGTATTTGGTCTCGAGCATGTCCGCCACGTAGTTAATGGATCTGTGGCACATGACCGCATTGAGGTCGGCGGTGTGGCAGTTGGCAAACTGATCCATGGTGGAGTTCCCTGAAAATGTGGACACCAGGTCGATGCCGCATTTATTGAGCAGTTCTTCAATGACGAACCCGTCGCCGCCGATGTTGTATTCACCCAGCAGGTTGATTTTGAATTTCGCGTCCATGACCGAGTCATCCAGGCCCACGACATGGGTAAAAATAGCGTTGTTGGCAATGTGATGGCCGGCGGACTGACTTACGCCCTTATAGCCTTCACAGGAGAATCCAAAAATGTTGATGCCCAGCTTTTCCTTCATCTCCCGTGCCACGGCATGGATATCGTCGCCGATCAGCCCCACCGGACAGGTGGAGAAGATGGAGATGGACTTGGGTTTAAAAATGTCATAGGCTTCCTGGATGGCCGCTTTCAGTTTCTTTTCCCCGCCGAACACAATATCCTCGTCCTGCATGTCCGTGGAAAAGCAGTAGGGCATATAATTGTCGGATTCTTCCGTTGGGGGACGAGTCTGGTTGCGCCGGGTCAGCCAGGAGTAAAATCCGCAGCCGATGGGGCCGTGGGTTAAATTGATGATGTCCCGGGTCGGGCCCATAATAACGCCTTTGCAGCCGGCATAACAGCAGCCCCGCTGGGTGATGATGCCCGGGACGGTCCTGACATTGGCGCCGACTTTAACGCCCTCTTTGTCATCGCTTGAAACCGGCGTGATCTGCTTGCCGCGTTTCCGGGCCACTTTCGGCGGATACTTTGCCAGTATTTCTTTTTTTATCTCTTCCGGATTAACGGTGTCGGTTCGTTCGCCTGTCATATGTCTATACCCCTATCTTTGCTCTCATGTTGTTTTGCTTAAAATTCGTCCAGAACGGCATTGCCGTGTTCAGATGTCCTCACGGAGATGGCGTCTTCGGTGGGTTGGACCCAAATTTTCCCGTCTCCGGGCTTTCCGGTTTGGTTGGCGTCTATAATCGTGTCTACGGTTTTTTGGACCAGTTTGTCCGGCACGACCACAAACAGTGCCCGTTTGGGGCGTAGGCGGCTCCCCTCGCCCAACTGGGCAATGGCCTCTTCATGCCCCTCTTCCGCCCCTTTGAGAAGATCCATGCTCACCAGGCCTTTGCCCCGTCCCAGACACTCAAAGGCGGTCATGGAAGACACCCCCGCGTCAATCAGCGCCTTTTTGGTCGCATTGATCTTGTTCATGCGGACAACGGCCATGATCTCTTTCATGATGCCTCCTCCAGCGCTTCATCCAGGTCGATGTCTTTTTTGCCTGAACTGATGGTATACGACTCAATGACCGGAGAAATGAAAATCTTGCCGTCGCCAAAGGCGCCTTTCTCACCGGTCTTGGCGGTTTCTAAAATGGTTTTAAGAACAAAATCACGATCTTTTTCATCAATAATCGATATCAGCATCTCCTTGGGAATTTCGTCATAGGTGATTTCACCGATTTTGATCCCCCGCTGCTTGCCGCGTCCGGCCACACTCATCCGGGTGACCGCCGGATATCCGGATTCCATGAGGGCGGACATGACGGCGTTAACTTTTTCAGGGCGGACGATGGCTTTAATCATTACTTTCATTTAACTGTTCCTTATCATGCTTAGGTGTTTGGTTACGCCGCGATCCCGTATTCAATGAGCAGGGACTCCAGTTCTTCAATCTCAAGGGGGGTGGGGATGACAAACATCTCATTCTCATCCATTTTTCTGGCCAGGGCCCGGTATTCATCGGCCTGGGGGTGATCCGGTGCAAAATCGATAACCGTTTTTCTGTTGATTTCCGCCTGCTGAACCATGTTATGCCGGGGAACAAAGTGGATCATCTGGGTGCCCAGTCTCTTGGCCAACTGTTCGATCATTTCCAGTTCGTTATCGACCTGACGGGAGTTGCAGATCAGGCCGCCGAGACGCACGCCGCCGGACTGGGCAAATTTTACGATACCCTTGCAGATGTTGTTGGCCGCGTACATGGCCATCATCTCGCCGGAGACAACAATATAGATCTCCTGGGCCTTGCCTTCACGGATGGGCATGGCAAATCCACCGCAGACCACGTCGCCCAGAACATCATAAAATACATAATCCAGGTTCTGCTCTTCGTCATAGGCGCCCAGCTGTTCCAGCAGGTTGATGGAGGTGATGATGCCTCGACCCGCGCAGCCCACACCGGGTTCGGGTCCGCCGGATTCCGTACACAGAACCCCACCGTATCCGGCTTTTCTGACATCTTCGAGCTCCACATCTTCACCCTCTTCTCTCAGGGTGTCCAGAACGGTTTTCTGGGCCAACCCGTCGAGCATGAGCCGTGTGGAGTCGGACTTGGGGTCACACCCCACGATCATGATTTTTTTGCCGGCCTCCACCAGTCCCGCTACCGTGTTCTGGGTTGTTGTGGATTTGCCGATGCCGCCTTTTCCGTAGATTGCTACTTTTCTCATGATTTTTTTAGCTCCTTAATTAAGCTTTAGTTGTGTTTTAGTTTGACAGGCTAAAAACCTGTCCGTTGTCGTAATGCCTATAATTGCAACGGGCGTTCCACAACGACGTTGGATGACCAACAAAAATGCTAACGTGCTTGAATTACATCTTGTTTTAAATAAAAAAAAATTATTATTCGTGTTGAGATGATGTGAGGAGGGATTTTATATTACATATTTGTGGTTTATTTCGATTCAAATATGTAATATACTTTTAGCAAATAGATTATTATTCAATAAACTTAATTTTGAGGGCGTTAAAATTTTATTTTTATTTATTCTTAATAAGAAGGGGCGAGATGCCAGTCAACATAACCGGTTTAATCAACCCCACACAAAGACACCAAAAATGTAATTTTTTATTTTAAATCACTTTTTACCGACATAGACACGAAGCATCTCGTTCCATTTAGGCCTAAGATCAGAATTAAATATCCCACCGCACCGGATTTTAAGTCGTAATCAAGGCAAGCCAATGCAGATAGATTGTTTCTAATGTCTATTGATGTAGCGCTGAGGATGACTTAACCTGGGAGCGCGGGCGTCCCGCCTGCATTTGTATAATGCAGGCGGGACGCCCGCGCTCCCGGATACAGCAAAATGGGCATGTTATCTAAGATCGATTCCTTAAGAGCCTATTTAAAAGACAAGCAGATAGACTTTTTTAAGTTTTTGGGCTCGGTTCTATTGTAGGCCATTTTTCGTAGAGGCAATCCCTCTGTGGTTGCCCTCGTTAGGGCAGGCACGGTGGCCTGCCCTACAGCGGCCGACGTTAGAACCAATCCCCCAATTTTAATCAAGGGGTTTGACCAGACAGACCAATGAGGTTTGTTTCCACGCTTTTTCAATATAAAAATCAAGATCGTCCCGATTGTCTTTGTCTGCAAGCAGGGATATGGATTTGATTCCCTTATTTATAGCCCAGTCTTCGATAGCAGACAGCAAAAGGGTTGCGATCTCTTTCTTTTTGTATTCACGAGCCACAACCAAATCACCAACCACGGCACTGACATTACCCCGGAGTGTTGAAATCCGGGTCTGGGCCGTGCACATTCCGACAATTGCGTCATTCACCCACGCCACCTTCACGGCTCTGTGCTTTCCGCAGCCGTCCAGCATCAATCGAAGCCCCCTGGCCTGGACCTCTGAATTAAATTCAGAATCCTGCTCCATCGCAAAAAGTTGAGCCACCAGAGGCAACATCTGATCAATATCCACAGGGCGAGCATCTTTAATGACAATATTCATAGCCTTTTTCCTTAAAATATCTTCTTAAACGCCGATGCCTTTATTGCCGCCACCACCATTGTACCTTCCTTGATCCCCAGCTCATGTACCGATTCGGGAACGATCTGGGCAATCAGGTGTTCAGTACCACAGGCAAGCTCCACACGCACACGATTTCCGCTACTATATATATCCGTCACAGTACATTCCAGAAGGTTCCTGGCACTTGTTGCCTCCGGATGCCGCTTGAAAAGAAGAATGTCCCGTGAGTCCAGCTCAAAAAGATTGTCGCCACCTTCTGCCGGTTCAGTGAGAATAATATTGGTATCCCCCCACTCACAACGAAACAGCCCCTTATAGGATGAAGTACAACCAAGATTAAGCAGGTTGATATAACTTTCAAGACCACGGTTCCACGATTTTTTCACCAGTTCTTCAGCCGAACCGTGCTGTTGAATCTGCCCCCTTTCGATCACCAGAACCTCATCGGTCATCATCCGCATTTCCAGCACCGAATGGCTGATAAAAATCATGGGAATACCGTAACTGTTAAAGACATTTTTCAAATATGGAATAATTTGAAATTTATGCCCCTCGTCCAAAGCCGAAAGCGGCTCATCCATCAGGATCAGCCGAGGATTCGACAGAACCGTTCTTGCCAGGGCGATACGCTGCCGTTCCCCGCCCGACAGGGTGGAAACATCCCGTGACAAAAGCTGCGTAACACCGAGAACCTCAAAAAGGCCCGCAGGATCAATCTTTCTATTTTCCGGTTTAACCCGCTTAAATCCATAGAAGATATTCCTTTTAACGCTCATATGGGGGAAAAGATGGGCGTGCTGAAACACAACACCGACGTTGCGCTGATCCGGTTTGAGATTAATCTTTTCCTTTGAATCAAAAAGAACGGTAGTACCCAACCGGATATAACCGCTGTCCGGCAACTCCAGGCCGGACAGCAAATTCATAATCGTTGATTTTCCGCTCCCTGACGGACCGAAAACCCCCATCCTTGGTGAGGACAGACTGAATTCAACATCAAGGGTAAAATCCTTGAAACTTTTTTTTAACTCGACGTCTAACCGCACTGTTACCCTCTCTTGAACTTTCGGTTTATTCCTTCACTAACGAGAAGGATGGCAAAAGACAGGCTGATGGAGACCAGACAAAGCGTCAGCGCCATCCGGTCGCCACCCGGAACAGAGGTATATTCGTAAATAGCCAGGGGTATTGTCTGTGTCACCCCCGGGATATTGCCGGCAAGAATAACAGTTGCGCCGAACTCACCAAGGTTTCGGGCAAACATCAACGACATCCCGGACAGAATCGCCCGGCCGCTCAACGGCAGGACAATAGTAAAAAAACTGTCCCACCATCCCGCACCAAGGGTTCGTGACACTGAAATATAAGATTGATCCACCGCTTCCATACCGATACGAATTGAACGGACCATCAAAGGAAATCCGACCACCGCGGAGGCAATGACCGCACCGGTAAGTGAAAAAACCACCTGGATACCAAAAAGGTTCAAAAACTTCCCGATGATACCGTTGGACCCGAAGGACAGCAACAACAGATATCCGACCACAACCGGCGGCAAAACCAAAGGCAGACTGATAAGCCCTTCGATCACTGCCTTGCCTCTAGTTTTACCAAAGGCGAGAAAATAGCCACAAGCAATCCCAAAGGGTGTGGCAATCAGGGTTGCCGAACAGGCAACCTTCAGGGAAAGCCCGACAGCAGAAAGATCCTGGGGCGACAGTCCCAATATTGTAATTTCATTTAGCATAATTTGTATCAGGGCAATGTAAAACCAAGGCGAATCATTACCGGATGAGCCGCTTCAGAAACGATATAGTCATAGAAAAGCTTGGCATCGGTATTTCCATCGCTTTCCTTTGTCATGGCAACCGGATAGGTTACCTGACTATAAAGGTCAAAAGGCACTTCAAACAAAATTTCGGCACTGGTGGCGAGCATCGCATCCGTTTTGTAAACAAACGCGCCATCGGTCTCCCCCCGGTCGGCATAGATCAATGCCTGGCGAACGTCCTTTGCCATGATAAGTTGCCCGTTCTTGAACATTTCATCATATATCCCTTCTTTATCCATCGCCTGCTTGGCATACTGACCGGCCGGCACACTGCCGGGGCTACCTAATGCAACACGCCTCAATTTCTGTAAATCGCCCATGGAATGAGCATCCGTGCTTGACTTACCCACAAAAACCAACAAATTATGGGCAAATATTCTTTTTGTTTCTGCCTTAATTTTTCCCTTTTCAATCAAATGCGTCATCCACTTTGGATTAGCAGATATATATATATCCGCAGGCGCCCCCTGTTCAATTTGTTTTGCCAAGGCGCCTGATGAGGCAAAATTAGGGATAATTTTCACATCAGGATGCTGCTTATCAAACGTTATTATCAAATCATTGCACAGATTGCTCATGCTCTTTGCCACTGAAACACGAACCTGCCCGGCCTGTACCTGGGTGCTGAATACCAGCAAAACAAAAAAAACAAAAATGTATAATCCCTGCACGCTTCTCATATCAATTCCTCCTATATTAGTGTTGACTCACGTCAGCAATGCCTGGTTCGCTTTTTTGTACATACCTATTTTAGACAAAAAATTGAGCCACAAACCACAAAAAAACAAAAAAGTCATAAAAACATAACAAAATTATCTATTTTTAGACATACACTTTTTATACCAAACTATCGGTTTCCAATAAAAAAATAAAAATAAGTTTTTTATACGTGGGTGCCCTATCTTTCACTCGATGATAGGATTTTAAATATTGTCTGAACGAAAGCCCTGAATAAAAAATTAAAATTATTGAATTTCAATAGTTTTTTTCACTCTTGAGGACAGGATTAGAAACCTTTTTCATAAAAACGCACCCTTTAAAAATCCATATCATATTAAGTTTGGTCTATTCTTTGCATATAAATTTCACATGTAAAAAGATGGGACACACCCTTTTTAACTGTCCGAAAAACCGAACCGGACACCACTAAATTTTAATTAATTAATGGAGAAAAACAATGTCAAAAGAAAACGTTCTGGCCTTTTTGGATAAAGGTGCAGATGATCGTAAATTCCGTGTAAAGTACGATAACTGTTTTTCAATGGAAAAATTTGCAGCTATGGCAAAAGAAGACGGCTTTGAATTTACTGTAGAAGATCTGCAGGCAGTATTGAAAGCGAATGGGGACTCTTTCGATTCATACGGCAACCCGCCCAAAAAAGGAATTTGGGTATAAAAATGAACGGTGCTGTTGAGTGGCAGCACCGTTTTTAAATCCCCCTTGATTGTTTGTTGATAAACATCAACATTAACACTCCGAGTTTTCAACGGCAAATTTGCCTCCCCCTGTAGAAAAAACATTTCAGGGTATGGTTTTGGACAACCGAAACACGTATTCCACAAACTATTCCCATCCTTTCCACAATAAATCCACATAGTGTAATAGTATATTCAAACATTGAATAAGAGATACGGTATGGATAAATTAGAAAGGAAAACAGATCATGTCCAAACAGAAAATATCCGCCTCTTGGAGTATATTGACCTGCCTTGGGGCCTGCGCCATTTTCTTTTCTCCCGCCTGTGCAAACAAAAACACGGCCCCGGTCCAGAGCCTGTGGCCTGTGGCCGCCATCACGGCAGACGGGCATGATGAAGACTGGCCTGAAACGCCGCCTATGTACTCTGATACGGAGAACCGACTGTCCATACGAGCGATGAACAACAACCAGGTTCTCTATGTGGCGGCATCCGTGGGCAGCCGGCCCGCGCAGGCAAGCATTTTCCGAGGCGGCGTCAGCCTCTCACTGATCCCGGAACAAGATTCCGAACATCCCTTTACTATCCAGGTTAAGGGAAAGGGACGGTCCCAAAGGCCTGACCCGAACCGGGAAAAGAAAGAGAATAAAACCGACGGCCTTAGGGCGATGCCGAAATTTGCCATGGCCGACACACTAACACTTACCTATCCTTATGGATCAAATCCTATGGATATGAGCCTTGAAGAGGCGAAAAAGGCGGGACTTACCATCGCACTCAAGGAAAATGCCGGCCGCATGGTCATTGAGGCGGCAATCCGGTTCGATGCCATCTCCTCTTTGAAAGAACTTGCTCCGGACAGCCGGATCGCTTTGGTACTTACCTGTGGCCGGGGCCGCAAAGATAAATCCTCTGACAACAGGGATTCAGGTATGAGAGGCGGAGGCGGTAGAATGGGCGGAGGTGGCGGCGGCCGTGGTGGCGGTGGTTCTGGCGGCGGTGACAAGGGCATGAAAGAGACAACCTCAGCCCTTGAGGCACGGCTGAATCTTATCCTGGCCGGTGGGCCGGCTTAGAGGGGGGCCTGCTCAAAACCCATCCTGTTGACATGCCATTCTAAATGACACTGTTCAGTGTCTCCGGAATTTGTGAATTATGGGGAAACCTTACTTAGGAATGAGACCGAAATAACTTGACCTGGGAGCGCGGGCGTCCCGCCTGCATTTTTACTGCAGGCGGGACGCCTGCGCTCCCGGATATATCAAAATGGGCAAGTTACTTAAAATCCGTTCCTTAACTATTTTAAAGGATAAACTTTAGCGTTTCAGGCGAGGATTATAATATTTATCCTTGGTACTGAATTTATAATAGTGTATTATTACACAACTGTCTTAGCTAACAGAAACGGGCTCGATAAACATGAGCAGCAACCTCGACAAAGATACATATAACGAAGGTGTGGTGATTTCCGTAAGGGGCGGTATCGTTGACTTATATTTCAACGACATCCTGCCGCCGTTGAATACCCTGCTGTGGGCCGGTGAGGGCGAAACCGTTCCCATTGAAATTGTGGCCCACATGGATACCCGTCGCGCCAAGGGTATTGCCCTGACCGCCACCGCCGGCATCGGCCGGGGAGACATTGCAAAAACCGACGGCCGGTCCCTTAATGCTCCTGTGGGCAAAAGCCTTCTGGGCCGGATGTTCAACGTTTTCGGAGAACCCATCGACGGGGAAGCCCCCCCTGAAGCCGTTACTTACCGTCCCATTCATCAGTCCCCCATCGCCCTTTCCAACCGGGTCACCAGTCAGGAAATTTTTTTAACCGGCATCAAGGCCATTGATCTTCTGGTGCCCCTGGAACGGGGCGGGAAGGCCGGATTGTTCGGCGGTGCCGGTGTGGGAAAAACCGTGGTGATCACCGAGCTGATCCACAACATGGTGGGCAAGCACAAAGGCATGAGCATTTTTTGCGGCATCGGCGAACGATGCCGGGAAGGGGAAGACCTTTATCGGGAAATGGCCCAGGCCGGCGTACTTAAAAACACCGTGATGGTTTTCGGGCAGATGAACGAGCCCCCCGGTGCCCGATTCCGGGTGGGACACGTCGCTTTGACCATGGCGGAATACTTCCGGGACGATCAGGAACAGGACGTGCTCCTGCTGATCGACAATATTTTCCGGTTTATCCAGGCCGGGTCCGAACTATCCGGGCTTTTGGGGCGGTTGCCCTCCCGAATGGGATACCAGCCCACCATGGGCACCGAACTGGCCGCATTAGAGGAGCGCATCGCCAGCACCCATCAAGCGGCCATTACCTCTATTCAGGCCGTTTATGTACCGGCGGATGATTTGACGGACCCGTCCGCCGTACACACGTTTTCCCATTTGTCCGCGTCCATTGTCCTGTCCCGGAAAAGGGCCGGAGAAGGCTTTTATCCGGCCATTGATCCCCTGCAATCCCGGTCCGCCATGCTCCAACCAAGGATTGTGGGACAAAAGCATTATGACGTGGCCCGGGAAGTACGAAAGACCCTGGCCGGATATGAGGAGCTAAAGGACATCATCGCCATGCTGGGAATAGAGGAACTGGCCTCGGAAGACCGCAAAACCGTATTTCGAGCCAGACGATTGGAACGCTTTTTAACACAGCCGTTTTTCACCACCCGGCAGTTTACGGGCATTGAAGGGCAATTTGTAACGCTGGAAGACACGATTGCCGGTTGTGAACGGATTTTAAACGACGAATTTTCCGATCTCCCGGAAAGTGCGCTGTATATGATCGGAGCGCTTGGGACAATGAAAAAATAAAAAATGCAACTCACCATCTATGAACCGTCGGATATTTTTCTTGATGTGGCCGTCACCAAAATTGTGGGCGAAGGACCGGCCGGCAGTTTCGGCATTCTTCCCCGGCATATTGATTTTGTAACGGCTCTGGTCCCCGGCATCCTTGCCTATGAGACCGATACCGGAGAAGAAAACTTCCTGGCGGTCAAAGGCGGTATTCTGGTAAAGCAAAAAGACCATGTCAGGGTGGTCACCCTCATGGCAGTCAAGGGAAAGCTGGGTGAGCTCAAGCAGGCCTTGAAACAAATGATAACGGTAGTGGACGAACAGGAGAAAAAAGCCCGTACTGCGGTTGCCAAACTGGAAGCCAATATCATTCGTCGATTCATGGAGCTGGGAAAAAATGACTGATACTACCGATAAAAAAGAAAAAAAATTTTCAGAGGCCGTTGACGTTCGGGAAAAACGCAAACTCCGGGCCAGAAAAAAAAAAGAACACGCCCTGTGGTTCGGTTTGGGCACATTCGGCATAGTGGGATGGTCCGTGGCCATCCCAATGGTGGTGTGTATTTTTATCGGTATCTGGTTGGATTCCCGGTATCCCGGACAATACGCCTGGACCCTGATGCTCCTGGCAATCGGCTTGATTCTGGGCTGTTTAAACGCCTGGACCTGGATCAGCCGGGAAAGGAATAATATCAAAAAGGAACGGGAAAACCATGAACATTGATTTTTTATCCGTATGCGTCGCACTGGTCATGGGTACCGCCCTGGGATTGTTTTATTTTGGCGGCCTGTGGTGGACGTTAAAAGACATTCATCAACGGTCTCGTCCATTTTTTTTTCTGGGATTAAGTTACCTGCTCCGTACCGGTTTCTGCCTGGTGGGGTTTTGGCTGGTACTAAAGCGAGGCATTTTTGCCTTGATCATCTCCTTGATCGCGTTTGCCCTGGTCCGGTTTTTCCTGACCCGGAAAATCGGTTCGATAAATCCCAATCTTGAAAAAGGAAGCCGGGATAATGCCCATCAGTCCGGATAACATCATCTACTGGCAGTGGGGCTTTATTTCCGTTAACGCCACCCTGGTATTTACATGGCTGACCATGGCGTTGCTGGTCCTTGGATCAGGGTGGGTCACCCGCAAGCTCACATCGGATGTTCACGTCTCCCGTTGGCAAAGTGCATTGGAGATCGTTGTGTCCGTCATCCAGCAGCAGTTAAAGGACGTCACACCTTACCAACCTAAAGGGCTCCTCCCTTTTTTGGGAAGTCTCTTTCTGTTTATCGCCTTGTCCAATATCCTCGCTGTTGTTCCGGGTTTTTTACCGCCCACAGGCTCCCTTTCCACCACAATCGCCCTGGCTGCTTGTGTATTCTTTGCCGTA